>JAQVUB010000441.1 GCA_028699735.1 Lentisphaeria bacterium
TGCGTCAGTGAGACTGGTGGCAGTGTAATTCTTTTTGAACAACGAAAAGACACGAAGCGGCCCGAAAAAATTTCATGGGCTGCGGCTTTGACGGTGGAAATGTGTTGTTCATCCCATGAAATTTTTTCGGGTCGCTTCGTGCTTTTCGTTGTAAAAAAACACAGCCACTCAGCTTCACTGACAAATTACCCTGCCCTCTGCCCCCTGCGTTTGGCTTTAAAATTTGGGGATGAGGATATATAGTAGTGATTCTGCCGGGAATGAAGAAACCGGGTAAATCCGGCAAAGGACAGGAGATAAAAATGGATTTGTTTGGTTGTTATACTGCTCTAGTCACCCCGTTCAGGGATGGAAAAGTTGATTATACGGCTCTTGGCCTGTTAATTGAAGAGCAGATCAAAGGTGGGGTCACCGGGCTGGTTCCGGTCGGTACCACCGGTGAGTCTCCCACTTTGGATGTCGATGAACATATGCAGGTGATTGATTTTTTCGCCAGGCAGGCTGGGAAGCGCTGCCAGATCATCGCCGGCACCGGTGCAAATTCGACCAGTGAAGCGGTACACATGAGCAAACTGGCTGCGGAAATCGGAGTGGATGCAACCCTGCAGGTGACACCCTACTACAACAAACCCAGCAATGAAGGGCTCTACCGGCATTTTATGGAAGTCGCGGAAAAATCCGGCGTACCGATTGTTCTGTATAATGTACCCGGGCGCACAGGAAAAGAAATCCCCCTGGAGATCGTAGTACGCCTGGCGGAGCATCCGCTGGTTGCTGCCATAAAAGAAGCAGGGGGCAGTGTCGACCGGGTATCAGCCTTGCAGGATGCCTGCTCATTGACGGTCTTGAGTGGCGATGACAGCCTGGCGTTGCCGATGATGGCTGTCGGTGCCCGTGGAGTAATCAGCGTGGCTTCCAATCTGATTCCTGCAGAAATCAGTGCAATGGCCGCACTTGCCTTGCAGGGGGATTTTGCCGCCGCGCTCGCCATCCACCGCAATTATTATCCGCTTTTCCGGGATCTCTTTCTGGAAAGCAATCCCATTCCCGTAAAAGCTGCCTTGGCCGAGCTGGGCAAAATCAGTGAAGAGTATCGCCTGCCGCTTTGTTCCATCAGTGCAGCCAACCGGAAAAAGCTGTGCGACACCCTGCAAAAAGTCGGAATCCTGTAACGGTTCCCAAAAGCAATACGCCCTGTAAAGTTGCCATGAATGAGAAAAGCGACCTGATTTTTGAGTTGATTGATCTTCCGCCGGAGGGCGTCAGAATCCATGGCAGAATTTCCTTTGCGGAACTGGATATCGCAGAGGAAACGCGTTTTTCCTTTCCCAACGAACTGGACTACGACCTGCTGCTGGCACCCTGTGGCGGAAATAACGTTTTGCTCAGGGGAAAACTGCGGTCGGTGATTTCGATTATCTGTGATCGCTGTGATCAGTCAGGAGAGCTGGTTCTGACGGCTGATGATGTCTGTCATACCTATGAAGATGCGTTTGGCAAGGTACTCGATTTGACTCCAGACATTCGGGAAGATATATTAATTACTTTTCCGCAAAAATTCCTTTGTCGTGCGGATTGTCTTGGATTATGTGTGCATTGCGGTCAGAATTTGAATGAAGGAAGCTGCGATTGTGCTGCAAAGGCAGCTTCTTCTGATACGAATCCCTGGAGCGGTCTGGATGAGTTGCAACTCTCCTGATCACGGGATTCTGGCGGCTTTTTTTAGTGTTTATCCTTGTTCACGAATGAGCGATTGGAGAGATCAACATGGCAGTTCAACAAAGTAAAGTCAGTAAGATGCGTGTCCGGATTCGCAAGGCGGCCAACCGCTACAAAGGGGTTGCCCCGACTAATTGCGGCAATTGTGGTGCACCCTGCCTTCCGCACCGGGTTTGCAAGAAGTGCGGCATGTATGGCGGTCGCCAGGTTCTTAATGTTTCTGCCGACAAGGAATAATCCGGATGGCCGGTATTCCCATTGCTGTCGATATCATGGGCGGCGACGCTGCGCCTGATGCCATTATACAAGGCGTCGGGGAGGCTCTCGATTTTTATGGGGACGCCTATCATTTGTTTCTGGTAGGCGATCAGGAAAAGATTGCCGCAGGCCTCAAAACGATCGGCAAGTCTGGACATTTGCAGTTGGAGATTGTGCATGCCCCTGATGTGATCGAGATGGGTGACCATCCGGTCAGCTCGGTTCGCTCGAAGCCGCATTCCTCAATCAACGTGGCGATTGATCTGGTCAAGAAAAAGGAAGCTCGTGGTGTATTCAGTGCTGGGAACACCGGTGCTGCCGTTGGTTCAGCCTATTTGAAATGGCGAATGCTTCCCGGCTTGGAGCGTCCCTGCATCGCAACGGTTATTCCACACGAGAAGGGCAGTTTTGTTTTACTGGATTCCGGAGCTACAGTAGACTGTTCTCCGCAGAATCTTGCTCAGTTTGCGGTCATGGGTGACATCTATTCGAGGACGGTGCTTGGCCGCAAAGAGCCCCGCGTCGGCCTTCTTTGCAACGGAACGGAGATCGGCAAAGGGAATCACCTTACGGTGGAAGCCTTCAAGATGTTGCGTGATGTGGAAAGTCTGAATTTCATTGGCAATGTTGAAGGGCATGACTTGTTCTCCGGCCATGTTGATGTAGTCGTCTGTGACGGTTTCGTCGGCAATGTCGTTCTAAAGAGTTGCGAGCAGATGGCCAAGTCGATGGGACAGATGCTCAAGCAACAGTTGATGAAGCGCATGCTCTGGAAAGTCGGGGCTCTGCTTTCCAAGGGGGCCTTTCAGGAATTCAAGAAGCTTCTTGACCCTTCGGAGGTTGGGGGAGCTCCCTTGCTTGGGGTCAATGGATCCTGTGTCATCGGACATGGCAATTCCAACCCGATGGCCGTTCGCAACGGTATCCGTGCGGTTGGTGAACTGGTCAAGCACAATGTCAATGATGCCATTGTCGATCAGGTACACCAGTATGGCCTCGATAATTTAATCAGCTTGAACTGATCATTGCAACCACTTATATCAAAATAGCAATGCGTCAGATGATATTTTCAAACCACGAAAAACACGAAATGGC
>JAQVUB010000442.1 GCA_028699735.1 Lentisphaeria bacterium
CCACCCCAAGTTTTTTCGTGCTTTTCGTGGTTAAAAACCTTTTTAGACGGGGTCTATTATAGCGGGCTTCCAAAAAAGTTTACTGATCTCAGCGACTTTTGCACATGAACCAATTATCAGGCGTTTTCAAATTCATTAAGAACGCCTTTTTCCCCAATTCCAGGCCTGCCCCATCCCCTCCGATGACCGAAACGGTCTTTTTATCCGGTGAAACATCAATGCGATAGTCTCCATTACCACGCACATTGTCCGTATCCAGACGAATTGTCACTGTCCCCTGCGGATTATTCATCACGCCCTCCAGCGTACCGCCCACAATCTTCGCCCCTTCGGAAAGATCAATGCCGCGCCATGTAATCTCCGGTTTTAGATATTTTTGCAAATACGGCAGCATAGAGACGAGTTCGTCCAGAATCTCCTTCTTGAATCGTTCCGCGCGGACTGGCGGGAGATTTTCACCAACCGCCATATACTCATAGGCTTTCCCTGCCGGTCCACGTTTGACCGGATGGAATTTCAACTCCGTAAGCCGACGCGCCTGATGAGCACGGATTTTCGCAAGCACAGTGTTCAAGGCCGCGTCACTATTTGCGAATGACTGCAGGCGCTTAACACTTCGGGTCAGAAACCAGTTGAGGCAGCTGTCGTCCAATCCATCGCGGATGCCTTCCACAAAAGCGCAAGTCAACAGCGTCTTTTTTTCCGGATCGCCGTAGGCGAACGTTCGCTGGCCCCACACCCCGAAAATGGGATCGCAGCCGTAATAGAGCCATTCTTTCCAGGCTGGGCCTACATGGGCAAATGTGAACTCCTGCCCCAGGCTGAAAAAGTAGTGCGCATAGGTTCTGCCGTAGCCGAAAGGGCGGCGGGTTTCCGGCGTGGAGCCTATGTAATATCCGCGCGGCGCAGCGGCTGGCACATCCAGCGTACCGTTTTTGCACAGAGCTTCAAACTGGTGCAGAATGACGGTGTAGCAACCCCAATAGGCATCTGGCGCAAGGATTCTCGCCACTTCCGGATCACGGAGCGTGTCGACCGTCCAGCTTGCGCCGCAGTAGATTCCCGCCTCTTTCAGCAGTTTGATTGTCGGAATGACATGTGATTTTATCCGTTCCAAATCAGGCTCGTCAAAAGGGAACGCCGCCAATTCATAGACTCCGCGGGAAGCGTAAAATTCCGCGTGCTGTCGATAATAATCGATGAGCAAGGTCCGAATTTTTTCCGGATAATCGCATGGTGCGGGGAGTTTTTCTTTTAGCCCCAAGGCATTGGCGGCATAGCTGGCAGAGCGAATATCGGTCACCCGCCCCATGGTGACATTGTTTTCCACCATCTTTTTGATGAAAGCGAGATGAACATCCTGGATAATCAGCTGCCCAAGATGCCCGGATGCAAAATATTCTGGATTCTTTTGGGCAATAGCTCCCAAGGTCATGCCCGTTTTCGCATCTTTGGTCTCATACCAGCGGAACACCGGAAGATGTGCCTGGTTGATGTTGTTCTGCCGCCATATTTCCCGGAAGTCCAGGGGAGGGCTCATCCCCCAGGTGCGGTATTCAATTGGACGGCGGGGCGGCATGGCCACTGGATAAATTTCCGCCTCCACCGGGACTGAGATATCGCCGAAGTTCAGAGTATCCGAAATATTGCCGGCCTGCAACTCGGCGGTATCCAGGCGCAGCGCAAAGACCTCCGGCACACCCGCCATTAGTTCCAATTCCGATGGCGCATTCCTCAGATAATAGTTTCCTTCAGCATCGGCCCACTCTTTTGGTTGCCCTTTTTTCAGGTGAGAAAGCATTGGGGCGCCTTTTGACATCCGCAGCAACTGGAATGGCTTCTTCAACTGACCGATTTTTATTTCCACATTTTCGGTGCTTTGCAAGACAAAATACTGCGTATCGCATTCATTGGCGGCACTGAAAAACTGAAGTTGCTTCAATTCCTCACCCGGAAGAGGATAATTGGGGTAAAAGTGGGGGCGTTCCTCGGGAAAATCCTGCCAGTCACGCTGCCAGAGGAGAAGCTTTTTTCCCGGAAATTTCGCCCTCAGTTGGTCATCCCATTTGGTGATGTTTTGACAGTCCTCCAGGATGTTGGCGTAGATTTTTGCCAGCCCCGGGTAATTATCCTTGTCCTGTTTTCCCATGCGCAACGCGGCTTCCCACAGCCAGTAGATTTTTCCTTTGCCTACCTCGGTTTCTGTGAAAAACCCCGCCTCTCGAGTACCGGCGAGCACTTTCGTTCCCGGGGCCGGCGCCGCAATCCAAGTTCCGGCAGTCAAAAAATTCGGCGGATTTTCAGGATCAATGCCTTTGAACACCGGGTGTTCCGGCAACAGGATACCGCCTTTGATCCCGGCGCGATTGATAACGACCTGCTTGAATGCAGGAAATCCGGCCTTGACGTACTTTCGACCCGTCAAACCAGCGGGTGAATATCCGGTCAGTACCAGAATGCCGCCATCGCTCACAAAGGCCATGAGTTGCTTCATTTCCTCCGGATAATAGGTTTCCGCACCGGAAAAGAAAAAGACGGCGGCATAATCCTGAAGTTGCGCTGCAGAGACTTTCCCGGTGAACTTTTCGTAGGCAATGCGATTGGGGGCAAAAGTCTGATACACGATATGCTTGAGATCGGTTCCAGCATATGGCCCTCCGTTTACAATCGCGACCGGCTTCGCTGATACACACGCCGCCACAAAGACGGCTATCAACAAGTACTTTTTCATGCTTCTACTCCTCCATGATAATTTGCCAGTTGTCCAAGTACAGCGTCAATTCCTTTTGAGACGGATTGGACAATTTCAGGCTGGGCGTGTAAGTCCCCGGAGCGGCCTGGAATGTGCGCGCCTTCAGCAGCAGCCATTCATCTGCTTCCCGATATGCGGCATTGCTGAATAATTCGACCGAAACATCATTGAAACGTGCTTCGATCACGGCCGCGTCACCGCCGAACATTGCGCCGCCCAGCATGAGTTTTGCCGCGTTTTTGGCGACAATTGGATATTTGGACTTAAGCGTTAGCGAGCTTTTCGGCGGCAGCTTGGCCATCGCTGAAATCCCCTGGTT
>JAQVUB010000443.1 GCA_028699735.1 Lentisphaeria bacterium
GAGTTCAGGCTTCTCTGTCGTCTTCTGCTTGCTGAACCAATCATCCAAATTGCTTAAATTGATCGAACGTTCCACCTGCAGACTGGCAGCGTGGGTACGTTGAACTTCCTCTTCAGCTAATGCGCGCGCTTTCTGCTCGTTGGCACACAGCACGATCGGATCACCCGCATTGGGTACTGCCGACAAGCCCATGATTTTCACCGGAGTGGATGGACCGGCCTTGGGAAGGCGCTTGCCATAGGTATCAATAATGGCCTTGATCCGACCCCAGGTCTGACCGCACAACAGACAATCCCCCACTCGCAAAACCCCATTCCGAACCAAAATGCTGGCGGTTGGCCCCATCCCGGTTTCCATCTGCGCTTCAATCACCAGCCCTTCGAAGGGAGCATTCAAATCCGCATTCAGTTCCAGCATCTCCGCTTCCAGAAGAATACGCTCCAGCAGGTCATCTATGCCGTCACCAGTTACTGCAGAAACCGGAATCACCGCCGTGTCGCCCCCCCAGGGTTCGGGATTAATCCCATTCTGTTGCAGCCCAGTGTAGACTTTATCCGGATTGGCGCCCGGTAAATCCATCTTGTTCATCGCAACAATAATCGGAACTTTGGCCGCTTTGGCGTGATTGATCGCCTCAATCGTCTGAGGCATAACTCCTTCCGGAGCTGCCACCACCAGCACCGCAATATCCGTGGCATTGGCACCCCTGGCGCGCATAGCCGTAAATGCGGCATGCCCGGGCGTATCCAGAAAAGTGATGGTCTCATCTCCGACATTGGCTACGCTGGCGCCGATATGCTGGGTGATGCCGCCGGATTCTCCTGCTGTCACCTTGGTATTGCGGATATAATCCTGCAACGAGGTTTTGCCATGATCGACATGCCCCATGAAAACCACGACAGGGGGACGGCCAACCTTTTTCCGCGGCAAGGCATTTTTATCCTGAGCCTTGCGTTCAAAGCGGATAGCCCCCTTTTCCTGCGGTTTCTCACGACGCTCACGAATAAACTTCACACCATGCTTCTCGCAAATCTTCTCAACCAGCTCAACATCAAGAACCTGGTTGATGGCCGCAAAAATATTCATGGTCATCAGCAGCCCGATCAGCTCGTTGGGCTTCTTCTTCAGAGCCTCCGCAAGATCACGAACCGTTATCGGAGTCTTCAAATGCAATTCCCGCGAATCCTCTTCAGAAACCGCTTTTCCAGGAGAACTCTTGGCTTCCTCCTCCTCTTCGAGTTCCGCCTCTTCCGGCTCAGGAACGCTGGCATTGGGATCCTTCTGCTGGCGTTCGGCAATAATCTGCTTCCGGATCAGATCCGCATCTTCCTCTTCAATGGTACTGGAATGGCTGCGTACCTCGAAACCCTCTTTCTCCAGCAGAACCAACAAATCCTTATTGTTCAGTCCCAATTCCCTGGCCAGTTCATATACTCGGATTTTTCCCGGAGTCATAAATATGTCCCCCTCTTCTTTCGTTCGATCTTTCCATTATACCAGCCTGTTTTGGGAAAGCTGCCGTCCAATGCACAGCCAAAGCCATAAAGGGCTTTCAGTCGGAGCGGAATACTTCAGCTCCCCCCGGATACACAAGCACGAATTTCATTGTTCAATCTGCACTTTGGCAGCCGTCACAATCTGATTGGCCAGTTCTTCACCAATACCGTCCAAATCGGCGATGTCAGCGGGATTGCCAGCGACAATCACCTCCAGGCTGTTAAAGCCATTCTGAACCAGAATCTCGGCGATCGCAGGCGCCACCCCGGCAACTTCACTGATCTTCTCAACCGCATGCCGGTAAAGCTCCTGATAATCCGCCTGGGGAGCCTCCGATGGCTGCACCTCCGCTTTGCTGATATCAATCTTCCACCCCGTCAACTTGGCCGCCAGACGGGCATTCTGCCCCTTCTTGCCTATCGACAGAGAAAGCTGATCCTCAGGCACCTTCACCTTGACCACATGCTGCGCCTCATTCACCTCGATGCTGCTCAACTTCGCCGGCTTCAGAGCATTCTCAACAAACTTCCGGATATCGGGCTCCCAGTTGACGATGTCAATTTTTTCGCCGTTGAGCTCCCGCACGATGGTTTTGACCCGGTTGCCACGTAATCCTACACAGGCACCAACCGGATCGATACGCGGCTGACTGGTGTGAACCGCGATCTTACTGCGGTAGCCTGCCTCGCGTGCGACACCCTTGATCTCAACAACCCCGTCCGAAATTTCAGTGACTTCGCGTTCAAAAAGGCGCAGCACGAAATCCGGATGATTGCGGGATACATAGAGGCTCGGCCCCGGTTTATCAGCATTGATTTCGATCAGCAATGCGGTCACATGGTCACCCTGCTGGTATTCCTCGCCAGGAATCTTGTCCTGAAAACGCAAGGCGCCTTCAGCCTGCCCGAAATCGATGATGATCTCATTGCGGTCGATATGACGAACAACTCCGTTTACCAGCTGATAGAGCTGATCCTTGAAGGATTCACAAATGTTGCGCTTCTCGGCCTGACGCAAACGCTGACTGATCACCTGCTTGGCTGCCTGCGCCGCAATGCGCCCAAAATTCTTCGGAGTTACCTCCCACTCAATCTCTTCCCCGCTTTTGATTGCCGGAAAATTCTTCTGTGCTTCGGACAGTGAAATCTCCTCTGCCGAATCGACAACCGTTTCTGTTACCGTCAGTTTTGCCCAGCATTTGAACTGGGCGGTTTTATCATCAAAGCGAACAACCAGTTCGCGGGTCTGCTGAACGGCTTTGCGGGCAGCGGAACGCAGAGACTCGGATATCAGATCAATCAGGGTTACCCGGTCAATGCCCCGTTCGTGCTCCAGATAATCCAACGCCGCAAGGAGTTCATTTCTATCATTCATGCTGGCACCTCACTTTGTCACCATAAAAAGTAAAAGCGGGTACAATGCCCGCTTCCTCGAGTTGCAAATGTACAAATCAATTTTATAATATAACAATTCCTTTTCAAAAAACAAGTGTTTGCAGCACCCCTGCCCTAAAGTCGCGATCTTGTTTTTTAACAACAAAATTCACGAACTGACACGAAAAAAAATCC
>JAQVUB010000444.1 GCA_028699735.1 Lentisphaeria bacterium
TTGAAATCACCAAAATCGATCCGCTTTCCCTGCTTTTGCAGACCGGTTATCTGACCATCAAGGCGATGGAAACAAAATTCAATATGCCTTGGTATTGGCTTGATTTTCCCAATCAGGAAGTCAGCATGTCGTTCAACACTTATCTCATAAAGGCATATGCCGGAACATCGGACGACGAGGTGACTAACTTCTGCGGGCAGCTTGCCGAGGCCTTGATCAGCGGGGACCTCGAATCGTTGCGGAAAGTCCTTGAAGTCTTTTTCGCCGGATTCCCGTATGACCTTCACAAAAAGAGCGAAAACAATTTTCAGAATATCTTTTATTCTTTGTTTCGCCTGTTAGGCTACTATGTTGAGGCGGAATCGCGCACCAGCAACGGGCGCATCGATGCCGTAGTGAAAACCGATCAATGGATTTACCTCTTCGAATTCAAGATTGACAAAAACGCAGATGAAGCCCTGTCGCAAATCAAAAACAAGGATTACGTCCGAAAGTATATGCTGTCAGGGAAAAAAGTAATTCTCATCGGGGCAAACTTCAATACCGGCAACGGGCAGCTTTCCGACTGGCAAACGGAAGTGGCAACCCCCGAGTTTTTTTAACCACGAAAGGCACAAAATCTGAAACGTGATACGCAAGTTTCTTTTCTTGAGACTCATTCTCATTTTTGAGATTTTTTGTACTACTATCGCCCCAATTCTCTTTTTTTGAGAAAGATTTTTTAAAACAGCACACGCAAGTTTCTAGCCATGAGACCCTTTCTCATTTTTGAGAATTTTTTTAGGGTTTTGATGTGATGAAAGCGAAACACGATACCGGCGGAGACGCCGAGGAGGGAAAGGTCCACACAAGCTTGCACGGACCAAGGGGAGCCGGCGAGACACCGGCGCTCCATATTCCCTCCGACACATGTTGACAAGGAGGGAAGTGACCACATATGGTTGATGGTACGAGCATGAAATTTTGCACAGCGATCTCTTACCGCAACGCAACAACCTTAAAAAATTTTCGTGTCTTTTTGTGTTTTTTCGTTGTTAAAAAATAGGTTGTGGACGCCAGTCCACCCCAAGTGTTTCTGGTTTTGCTGTGATGAAAGCGAACTGCAATGCTTTTTGCCGGCGGGGACGCCGGCGCTCCATATTCCCTCCGACGGAGACAACAAGGAGGGAAATAACCACATAGGGTTAAAGGTGCAAGCATGAAATTTTGCACAGCGATCTCTTACTTTAACGCAATAATCTTTATAAAATTTTCGTGTTTTTTTGTGTTTTTTCGTTGTTAAAAAACAAGCGAAAGCCTCCTGACCCGGTTTGGGCGCAGGAGGCTTTTTGTTTGAGGGCAATGCGGTTGCGTCAGAATTTATAACTCATATCGAGCTGATAGAGCATACCGTCGGCATCGCCATCATCTTTGGCTTCGATCAGATCGGTCAGCATCACGGTGCCTCCGATCGAGAAGTTTTTGCTGATATCGCAGGTCAGTCCGAAGGTATGTCCCTGGACGTTGACGGAACGGCTGCTGCGCAGAGCGCCGGAGCCGAAATCGCTGTCGGAGACAAACCAGGGCACTGAATCGCCCTCGATGTGGGCATACGCATATTTGGCTTTGAAACGGTTGAGTTTGGCTTCCACGCCGAGCATCCAAGCCAGATCGTTGCTTTCCGGGGAATAATCCGCGGGGTCGGTGGGCGCCCTGCCGTAGGCTGCGCCCTGGCTGAAATCATCATCTGCGCCGAAATTCATCGCCACTTCTGCGAAGCCCTTCACCGCGACATCGCCGATTTTCCCGCCGAGTTCGCCGTAGGCCATACCGATCTGATAATTGGCTTCGTCGGATCCCATCTGATATTCGGAGGTATTGTCGTCATAAGCGAAGAATCCGAAGGCCAGCAGAGCCTTGAGATCGTCATTTTCCCAGTTCATGCCAATCTGTCCGCCATACATATTGGCGAGATCCTGGCTGGAACCCGAGCCGGTGACCGAATTGTCGCCGCGGATATTGTAGGCTCCGATATTGGCAAAGAGGAGGTCATTCTTCCAGGCCAGTGTGGCACCGGTCGGGCGCAGGTCACCGTCGAAATTGACCATACCGCAAGTCCAGGGATTTTTCTGCTGTCCGAGGGTCAGGCTCAGGCCACTGTCGCCGAAGGTATGTTTGGCATAAGCATAATCCAGATAGACGCTGCCGGATTCCCAGACACTGCTCTGATTCCAGCTGTCATTGGCACTGGTGCCGTCACTGCTGCCCGCTTCCAGACCCAGCCCGATCTCCCAGTCCTCGGCCGGATTTGTCCAGACTCCGCCCAAGCGCACCCGATGGCGGAAGCGGGACTTGTAGCGCAAATCCTCACTGTTTTCCAAATCAGTATTAATGTGTTCATATCGCAGTCTCAAATCCCCCTGAATTTTCAAGCCATCGATTCCTTTGCCAAGGATCACGCGGGGCAAGTCGGATGCAGCAACCGAACTTTTTTCGGCGACTGCCTTGATTTCCTGCTGGACGCTGGCCGTCGCGTTCTGTTGCTGTTCGAGTTTCTGCTGCAGCATATTCAATTGTTCCTGCTGCAGTTGAATCTGCTGTTTCATCGCTTCAATCTGTTGAAGAACCGCCGCGTTATCCTGACCGTAGCTCGAGACAACCCAACCGCATAAAAACAGAGTCAACAAAAGTTTCCCATGACTGGTTCGGGCAAGACCACTCAAACATCCGCTTCGCTTCGTTGTTACCATTCTTTCTCTCCTTTTTTTGCTTTCATGGATGACAATCCGCTTCCCGGCGGATCGACAAATGAAAATCTGAACAAACAGCTTTTTCGGCTGTTGATAATACAGTAAGCTCGAATCATTCAGCCCCGATTACCCCAATATGAATTTTTGATTAAGAATCTCAAACAGTCAACAACCCTTGTGCCAATCCGACATGCTTCTGTTGAAAGTATATTATATCCATTTTTATTAAATAATGGCCAAAACTTTCTGCCATATTTTACTTGATATGGCCGTCTTTCAATGCTATATTCACGCATAAGGAGTGCGACACCATGGAAAAGCATCAGCTGAAAGCA
>JAQVUB010000029.1 GCA_028699735.1 Lentisphaeria bacterium
AAATCCATAAAAACAACAGTCAAATTCATCCTTTCACAGGCCGTCCGTGTCCCGTCCGTGTCCCGTCCGTGTCCCGTCCGTGTCCCGTCCGTGTCCTGAAACTTAGGTTGTGGACGCCAGTCCACCCCAAGCTCTTTCGTGTATTTCGTGGTTAAAAAAAGTGTTGGTGATTTCTGCGGAGGAGGTGTTGTTGGTGCAGGTTTTAATGCTGGACAATCATCTTCTGGCTGCGGATAAACCCGGCGGGTTGCTGACACAGCCTTCCGGCAGCAATAAAGGCAGTCTGGAGGCACAGGTGAAAGCCTGGCTGAAGGAGGAATTTCATCGGCCTGGAAATGTTTTTCTGGAAGCGGTGCACCGGATTGACAAACCGGTTTGCGGGATCGTCTTGTTTGCCCGCAGCAGCAAAGGTTTGTCGAGGATGAATCAGGCTGTCCGTGAAGGACTTGTCCGGAAAGTGTACCGGGCCAGAGTTGAGGGCAGAGTGAAGCATTCCAACGGGCATCTGGAAAACTTTTTAATGCATGATGAGTATCGGGCCAGGGTGGTTCCGGCAGCTGTGCCGGAGGCGCGCCTGGCCTGTCTGTCTTATAAGGTTTTGGAAGCAGGCGAAAACGCGAGTTTGCTGGAAATCGTTCTGGAAACGGGTCGATACCATCAAATTCGTGTGCAGCTGGCACACATGGGACATCCGGTGCTGGGAGATGTTAAATACGGTTCAAAACTCCCCTGGAAGAAAGATACCATTGCCCTGCAGCATTTCCAGCTGACTTTCCCACATCCGGTCGGAGGGCGCGAAATGACCCTTCAATCGAAATTCACGTTGTGAGGGGGCGGGTTTAACAAGTGGCGTAACCGGCACGGTTGCGATGCAGGGGAGTGGCGCAAGTATGCGCCACCACAGAACGCCAAAAGGCTCTGGGGAGGGTTCGTGTTCGTCCATGCCATTTTTTTTAGCTAATCCTTTTTTATGGTTTTCACTGGCGGCTCTGATACCGGTGGCGCTGCATCTTTTGCACCGGAAGCGGCCTCGTCCGATCCGCTTTGCGGCGCTACGTTTTTTGCGGACGGCGATGGAACGCAGCCGTCGTTCCCGGCGATTAACCCAATGTGCGACGCTTCTGATGCGGGTGTTGATTCTTTTGGCGCTGGCTGCTGCTTTTGCGCAGCCTTTGCTTCGTTTTGCACGTTTTTTGCCGGAGGGTCGCCGGGTTCTGGTGATTGTTCTGGATTCCAGTGCCAGTATGCAGGCATTGGAGGGCGGAGTCAGTCGTTTTGAGATTGGGCGTACCTGGGCTTTGGACCTCCTTCAGGGCTTGCGTGAGGACGATCTGGTGGCGGTGTTGGCGCCAGGCAGCGGACAGCCCCGCCTGGTTTTTCCACCGGTTTCCTCGCATCGTGAAGTGATCCAGGCCTTAAGCGAATTGCGCTGCGGCTGGGGCAGGGGGGATCTGCTGGAACTGGTCAGCGACTGCCTGAAACGAGAAGAGGGAATTTTGCGTGGAGTCGAATTGCATCTTTTCAGCGATTTCCAGCAAAGCGACTGCAACTTGTCGCTGCTGGCAGAAATCGGGACGGATCTGCAGCGACGTCGCGGCGTTTTATTCTGTAACCGGATTGCCAGGGGGCGTCCGGGCAGCTGTGGATTTACTGAGGTTCAGTTCATGCCGCCAGCCATCATTGCTTCGGGTAACTATCAGGCTCGGGCAAGCGTCCGCTCTTCCGAAAATTTCAGCGGTGCCAACGTCCTTCGCCTGATGCAGAATGGTTTTGAACAGGGGCAGACCAGTATCGAATTGCTGCCGGGAGAATCCGGTAAAGCGACTTTGCAGGGAAATCCCGGAGAATCCGCAGAGGGAGAAATCAGCGGATATCTGGAACTGGAACCGGATTCCTTCCTGGCAGACAATCGTTTCTATTTCAGTCTGCCCAGGCTGGCTGGCATCCCGGCATTGCTGGTTGGCGGAAATGGAGCAAGAGATACGTTTTTTCTGGAAAAGGCCATCAGTCCAGGAGGGCATGCCAGTACGCTGGTGATCCCCCGGCGAATGGACTGGGATTCCTTTCTGAGCCTGGATGTCGGGGATTTTTCCTTTCTTTTTCTGTGCAATCCGCAAACGCTCGATCAGGCTGCTGTGCGCAAAATCACCACCTTCGCCGAGCGTGGCGGGATTGTGGTCATTTTCCCTGGTGAAAATCAGGCTGTTACGGAAGAAGTCTTGCGGACTTTTTCCTGCTGGGAGAAGCTTTCCCTGAAAGCGGAAAATCTGGATTCAGAGAGTAATTGGAATGTGGTATTGAATGATCAGAATGAAGTCATGGCGAAATCCGTTGCCGGGAAATTGCCGCCGCCGTGGAAGCTGCCTTTGCGCAAGCGTTTGAAGCTGGAGCTTCCTGCCGGGCAGATGGTGCCCTGGATGTTTGAGGAGGGGGGACCCTTTGCACTGTCTGCACAACTGGGTGCCGGACAGATGTGGCTGTTTTCCATTACCGCCAACCGGGACTGGTCGGATTGGCCAATCACGCCCTTTTTCTTTGTTTTTATGCAGGAGTTGATTCGCAATGCTGCCGGCGCCCGGCAGAACAGCCTGATTACTGAGGTGGGTGGGGTCTTGCCGCTGTCCTGGCCGGGACGGGAGACGGAAATGCTCTTTGAGTTGCTGGCGCCAAATGGAAAAACCCGGAATCTTGCCTTGCAACGCCCGGTAGAGCATGCCGCATTTCTGGTCAGTGGTTTCGATGAGCCTGGGATCTATTCGTTGAGTGGGGGAGGTTTTCGGCGACTTCTGGCAGCGAATGTGCCTTCCCGTGAAGGACAGCTGGCTGTTTACGGAGCGTCCGAACTGCAGGCGTCTGCCGGCAAATTTCCTCTGTGCATTTCGGAGACTCCTGCTGAATTGCTGGAGCAGCTTTCCGAGCAGCGCCAGGGGCGCCCGCTCTGGCCTTTACTGTTACTGCTGGCCTTTTTCCTCAGTATGCTGGAAGTCCTTTTTGCCAATATCCGCAGCCGCCAGAAGCAGCCGCCTGCCCGATTACAGGAATTGTTGAAATAGGGTGCAGTTTTTTACAACGAAATACACAAAATGACACGAAAAAAATTCATGGAAAAACGAAACATGCAAACAATTAACGCCAGAGCCATGAATTTTTTTCGTGTCGTTTCGTGTTTTTCGTTGTTCAAAAAAAAATCCGCAATATGAAGTGAGTTTGCGATGTTGAAGATCGGCAGTCTATTTCTGTCACCGGTCATTCCAATTTGGTTGATCCTCCTCTGTGCCATTCTGTTTGCAGGATTGGCATGGAGAACTTATGCATTTTGTTCTCTGAAGTATTCCGAACGTTGGATCTTGTGGTGTTTGCGGATGCTCGCTTTCGGGATCCTGGCAGTCCTGCTTTTACAACCCTCCCGACGGGAAACCAGTTCCGAGCTTGAAAAGCCGGTGTTGGCAGTGCTGCTGGATTTATCTGCCAGCATGCGGGATAATCCGCAAGCGGAAAAAATGAGCAGGGCGGAAAAGGCGCTTGCTTTTCTGAAAAAATCAGACATTCGTAAACAGCTGGAAAATTTCAGGGTGCAATATTTTGCTGTTGGAAGCAGTCTTCAGGAAGGGATTGATGCTGCCGCCGATCCGAAGTTTTCGGAGCCGGCCAGTCTTCTGGCTCCGGCGATCAACCAGCTTGCAGAACGTCTACGGGCCGAACCGCTTTCCGGTCTATTGCTGCTCAGCGATGGTCTGGATCAATCCAGTGTTTGGCTGGAGGGCAGAGCACAGCAGATTCCGGTACTGATCCCGGAACTGGAAAATATTCCGCTGGAGCAAAGTCTTCTGCAGCAGGATTTTTCCATCGAGAGCGTTCATTATCCTCGTCGTGCGCTGAAGCAATGGGAAGTCAAAGTTGAAGTGACGATCCGCAGACGGAATGGCTCTCTGGCGCAGACCTTTCCTGTGGAACTTCTGCAAAATGGCAGTATGTTGCGCAGTTCTGAAGCGCTCTTTGAAGTGAATGAAAATTTCCGGAAGCTTGAGTTTTCCTTTACTGCGGAGGAACTGGGCAATCAGCTTTATCAGCTCAACATGCTGCCATTGCAGGATGCGGATGCCGGCAACAATCGCCGGGAATTTGTCATTGATGTGACCGATGCCCGGAAACGCATTCTCTATCTTGAAGGAACGCCGCGCTGGGAATTCAAATACCTCAAACGCAGCCTGCTGGCTGAAAAAAATCAGCAGCTGAATGCTTTCCTGCAAAGCGGTACCGGCGCTTTTTTGAATTTCTCTGAAAGTGAACATCAGGAAACCCTGACCCTGCCGGCATTTTCTACCGAGTCGTTGCGTGATTACAGCGTCGTCATTCTTGGTGATTTGAAAGCGGATTCGCTGAAGGAGGAGGACTACCGCATGCTGGCCGCTTTTGTGGAAAAAGGAGGCGCGCTGCTGTTTCTGGCCGGAGGCAGAAGCTGTTCTCCGGATGGAGTCTTGAGCAGTCCCCTCTTCAAGGAGCTCGCTCCGGTGGTTTCGCTGCCAGGGGCGCAGATGCGCGAAGGCCGTTTCAGCGTTGATTTTACGGCGGCGGGGCGAAGTCAGCCCGCTTTTTCAGATTTGCTTTCTGAATTGCGCTTGCCTCCCCTGCTGAGCTTCTGGGGACCGGTCGAAAACAGTGCTTTTTCGACCGTTTTTCTGGCGGCGGCGGATGGTTCACCAGTTTTGCTGGGGCGTCGGTATGGTCAGGGGCGTGCAGCGGTGATTCTCAGTGATTCCTTATGGCGCTGGCAGCTGGGTTCGGAATCTGGAGGCAGCGGCAAAGGCTTGTACGGTCGTTTTCTGACTCAGCTTCTGCAGTGGCTCGCACCCGGCCTGCAGACTCAGAATGAGGAGGACAGCATTCAGCTGCTGTTGCCTTCTCAGGAAGTGGATCTGCGGGCAAAAATTCGGATGGGTGCAATTTGCGGCAAACGGGTTTCCGGAAGTGGTCTGGCCTGCCGTATCCTCGTTCCGGACGGCAGCAGCCTTGCTTTGCCGATGTTGCCCGCGCAGCTGGGACTTGAAGTGGGTTTGCCCGCCCCGGAGGCAGGGTATCGCTGTGAATTTGTCCCGGAACAGGAGGGGACGTACCGCCTGCAGGTGATCAGCCGGGATGGTCTCAGCAGTGAAGAAGCATTGCTGGTGGTAAAACAGCCTGTACTGGAATTTACCGGGGCATCCATCGACCGGCGCTGGCTGCAGCGTTTGGCCAAAGAAACTGGCGGTGTCATGCTGCCCTGGGAACAGGCTGGAACCCTGCTGAAAAAATTGCCGGTTCGTCCGCGCAGGGTGGACATTGTCCGTGAGTATTCGTTGTGGAACAAGTGGCCCTGGCTGGCGGGGCTGATCCTGCTTTTCAGTTTGGAGTGGTATCTGCGCCGGAAGTGGGACTTGGTTTGACCGGAAACAGACAGTGTTTTTTTAACAACGAAAAGACACGAAAAGACACGAAAAAACCGGGAATTTTGTCCTGCGGAAGAATCATTAAAAAAGGAGTTTCAATGAGTGGGAAAGAACGTTTTTATGGCGCGTTACGCATCTGGAAAAACGCCGGGATCAGCGAGCCTAATCAATATGTGATTTTTCGCAGAAGATTCAAGTTGAGCGCAGTTGAGGCGCAAGTGCTGATACAAATAGCCGCTGATTCGGACTACATTCTGACCTTGGATGGCCGGGAACTGGGCCGCGGGCAATTTTCCGATGATCCGGATTTTCCGACCTGGAGCGAGTATACCCTTTCTGAGCTGACTGCCGGGGAGCATGTTCTGGCGGTACTGGTTTATCACAAAGGAGAAGGGTTTTCCTGCTACGCTCAAGGAACTCCGGGATTGCTTGTGGCTCTGAGCAACCAGCATTTTACTTTGCTCAGCGATGCAAGCTGGAAGATGCTGCCTGATCCAGCTTTTGCTTCTGGAATGCGCGCTAAAGTCACTGGACAACTTGGGTTTACTGCCCAGTACGATGCCCGCATGGCGCTGGCCTGGGCGGATCCGGATTTGGATGACCATGCCTGGCCGAATGCGGTGGCCATGCCTCCGCAACAAACTTTCCAGAAACGCCCCTCCGGCGCTATTCCGCGTTTGGAACCATTCATTCCAGGCAAAGTGATCCGGCAAGGTCTGATTTTTCGTCATCACGAAGAGAAGACGGTTGCGTTGACGATGACCCTCGATCAGGTTTTCTGGAATACCATCGAGAATGAGGTTTCCTTTCGCCATCCTGAGGATGGCAGTTATTCCTGGTGCCGCCGGCATGGCCTCGGAGATGGCTGGGCTGTGATTGTCGATCTCGGACGGGAAGAAGTCGGTTTTATCGAATTTGAGCTCGAGGCTCCGGAGGGCTGTGTCGTCGATATTGCCCATGGGGAACATCTTGATGACGGTCGAGTCCGTATGGAATGTTTTGGCCGCAATTTTGCGGACCGCTATATTTGCCGGCAAGGGCGGAATGTCTTTCAGCTGCCTTTCCGGCGTATCGGAGGGCGCTACCTTCAATTGCATATCATGGCAGGAGCGGCGGAGGGTGCCGTACGCCTGCTCCGTGCCGGTATTTGCCCGTGGACTTTGCCGCTGCCGGAAGCGGCGCCCTTCAATAGCAGCAGCTCTGATCTTCAGGAAGTGCGTCGTCTGGCGATTCGGACTCTTGAACTGTGCATGCATGAACATTACGAAGATTGCCCGTGGCGGGAACAGTCTCTCTACACCTATGATTCCCGAAACCAGATGTTGTATGGATACTATTTGTGGAATAACGAGGATTTTGCCGCCGCATCACTGAATCTCTTCCGAAATGTCTTGTTGCCGGATGGGCAGCTGCGCCTGTGTGCTCCGTCGCGCATGAAAACGGTTATTCCAATGTATTCGCTGATCTGGCCGATCCAGGTGTATGAACATTACCTTTACAGCGGAAACATCGGGGTTTTTCAGCAAAACCGGCTTCAGCTTGCGGAGGTGGTTGACAAAGCTCTGGGCAGCCGGGATGCTGTCACAGGTCTGTGTCATCCGCCCTCAAAAAACTACTGGAATTTCTATGAATGGGCTCCGGAACTGTCGCAGCAGGGTTGCGAAGAGGGGGAATTTCACTCGCTGTATAATCTTTATTTGATTGAAATGCTGGATGCCTGGGTCAAGCTGCTGCGGGCTGATGGCCAGCAAGAGGTCGCTGTCCGTTATGAACAGGCCGCTTCGGAACTGCGAAAGACCGTTGAAAGCATGTTCTATGATGCCGAAAAGTGTTGTTATGCGACGAAAATTCGACATGGCAAACCCTTTGGTCTGTATCATGAGCATACGCAGTTGCTGATGTTGCACGTACAGGCGGTTCCAGAGGAAAAGAAGGCTGCTCTTCTGGATGTGATTTACGGTGAAAGCCTGGTGCCGGTCACGCTCAGCGTCATGCCTTATCTACTGCTGCTTTTCCTGCAGCAGGATCATGGCTGCGAAAGCCGCAATTATGTCCTCAACAAATTTCGGCAGAATTATTATCTGATGCTGGATGGCACAAGCAGCAGTCTCTGGGAAACCGTCAAGGGCGGCGATGATTTCATGTACGCGGGCAGCCTCTGCCATGGCTGGAGCAGCCTGCCGGTCTATTTTTGCGCGGCTGGACTGCTGGGCGTCATTCCGCTGGAACCCGGATTTAAACGCTTCCGGGTGCGCCCCTGGCACGGAGAAGAATCGTTTGCCGACGGAGAAATTCCTACGCCTGCCGGGCGTATCCGGGTTGCCTGGCAGCGCAATGAAGCCGGCCTCCTGGATTTACAGGTGTACCACCCGGCAGGTCTGCATGCGGAGATTTCGGCCTGGGAGGATGCCCCGCTGGGCACAGTCCGGGTATTGAGTCAGTAAAACTGGGTGACATCGATATTTTTTTAACAACGAAAGACACTAACGACCCGAAAAAATTTCATGGGATGAATAACGCATTCCCGCAGTCAAACCCTCTTCCCTTGAAATTTTTTCGGGCCGTTTCGTGCTTTTCGTTGTTAAAAAAGAATTCCACCGTTACCAGTTTCTATGACGCATTACAAGTCCGTGTCGAATGCGAGTCTTGAACGAAGCGATTGTTTATTACAAAGATCAGGTTTTATCTTATGGATGTCAAAGAATTCGGGCCGGTGGTACTATCGGCATTGCAACTGGAAGTTCAGATTGCCACGACGCTACTGCTGGATCATCAGGATCTGTTGCTGCGCGAAGGCGAAAAGGTGGGTTTGGTCGGACGCAATGGTTGTGGTAAATCCACGCTGCTGAAGATTCTTGCCGGGCAGGAACACTTTTTTAGCGGGGAGATCAATATCCGCAAGAATTTGCGCACGGCTTTTCTGTCCCAGGAAGTGGATTTGCGCGAAGATTTGTCTGTCCGTGAAAACATTTTGGCTGGAGCTGCTGAAACTTTGCAGCTTCTGCATAATTATGAGCATGGCGGGGCAGGACATCGCTTGCATGAACTGGAGCAGACGATCACCGCCCGCGATGGCTGGGGACTGGAAACTCGCCTGAATGAACTCTCCGACGCCTTGTCGGTGCCGGAATTATCGCGGAATGCCGGGGCGCTTTCCGGCGGAGAAAAACGGCGCGTGGCGTTGTGCAGGGCTCTGATTGATCAGCCGGAGCTTTTACTGCTCGATGAACCGACCAATCATCTGGACACGGAAACCATCGAGTGGCTGGAGACCTGGCTGCAGCGCTTCAACGGCACCAGTCTCTATGTCACGCATGACCGCTATTTTCTGGATCATACCTGCACCAGCATCCTGGAATTGGCCTATGGAAAATTCTACCGCTATCAGGGAAATTACAGCGATTTTCTGCAACAGAAGGCGGAACGGGTCAGTGAAGCGGAAAGTCAGGAGGAAAAACGCCTCGCCTTCATCCGCCGGGAAATTGACTGGATCCGCCGCGGTCCCAAAGCCCGCGGCACTAAATCCTGGAGTCGGATTCAGCGTTTTGAGGCGGCGGTCAATACAGATGCCCTGAAACAGGAACAAGATGTCGAACTGCTGATACCCGAAGCGGAAAAACTCGGCAATATCGTTGCGATTTTGAAGGATGTCAGCCTGGAACGTAATGGTCAGCTTCTTTTCAAGGATTTGAATCTGGAATTTGAGCCGGGTATGCGCCTGGGTGTGATCGGACGCAATGGCCTTGGCAAAACCAGCTTTCTGAAATTACTGCTGGGTGAACTGGAACCCAGTACCGGGACTGTCCGCCTTGGCGAACGCACCCAGATCAATTACGCCGACCAGCACCGGGTCACCCTGAATGATGAAAAAACGGTGCTGGAGGATTTGGGGGAGGGAAATGACTTTGTCTGGTTTGGCAATCGCAAAATCAGCATATGGACGTATTTGAAGCGGTTTTTGTTTCAGGATGACGAGATCAATACGAAGGTCGGCCGTCTTTCCGGCGGTGAACGCAATCGCCTGGTGCTGGCCAAAGTCCTCAAACGCGGCGGAAATTTTTTGCTTCTGGACGAGCCGACCAACGATCTGGATCTGGCGACCTTGCGCATTCTCGAGGAAGCTCTGATGGATTTTGGCGGATGCGTGGTTGTGGTCAGTCACGACCGGTATTTCCTGAACCGCATTTGTACCGGTATTCTTTCTTTCGAGGGCGAGGGAAAAGTCATCAGTCAGCCCGGCGATTACAACTATTTTATTCAAAAACGCAGCGAATGGCAGCAAACTCAGGCGGCAACTGAAAACGCCCGGGATAAGGAAAAAAGTGTGCCGGTGGAAAAAGCTCAGGAAAGGCGCAAAGTCAAGCTGAAATGGGCTGAACAGCGTGAACTGGAGGGTATCGAGGAGGCCATCCATTCAGCCGAACAAAAAGTAGCTGCGATCGAAACTCTTTTCACACAGCCGGATTTTCATGCCCTGCATGGAAAGCGATTGCCGGAACTGCAGCAGGATCTGGACGTTGCCCGCGCAGAAGTTGAACGCCTCTATGCACGCTGGGCCGACCTCGAAGAACGAAACCAGTAAAATCGATTTCTTTTAACAACGAAAAGACACGAAAAGGCTTGGGGTGGGCTGGCGCCCACAGCCCATAGTTATCAGCCATCAGCCGTCAGCCTGTCCATCAAAGTCAATCGTCCATCGTCCACGTCCATAGGGTCCATCAGGTCTATAGGGTCCATCAGGTCCATCGTCCATCGTCTATCGTCCATCGTCTATCGTCCATAAAATCTTCTTCAAAACAAGAAATGTAATGATAGTAGCACGAAAATTTTTTAAGGGTTGTTGCTTTGTCGGATGAGATTGCATGCGAATTCACAGTCTGACTTGTGGGATCAAGGAGAAAAATGAAGGATTTCAGATTGCCAGTTTCTGACGCGTTGCTTGCAAAGCACAATTTTTTTGAATTGTATCCTTTTGACGGGGGCGGGTATTTTATTCAAAAGGAGCTTGTCGGTTCGCTGGATGACCGGGAGATTACGCGGCGTATTCTTGGGGGGGCACTGGATGATTTCGGACCGCTGGAAGCCTTGGATTTCACCAAATTCGAGCGGTGGAGCAGCATTGAAAAGTCTTGCTGGATCAACCGGATGTATTTCATTGCCTCCCTGGCTCGATGTGCGATGCTGGAAAAAGACGCTGTTCTGGCCGGTAGAATTGCCGGTATCATCACCCGTTTCAACCGCTTGTACCGCCCTCCATCAGGCAGGGAGGAAGTACAGGCGCTCGAAAGGGAGGTGACTCTACGGCGGGATCGTGACTACAACAGCGGCAATGCGATGGGGGAAATCTCCTATCAGTGGTATGATTTTCAACCCGCTTCGCGAATCATCAATGTGATCAATGCCCTGCACTTTTTGCGGGACTTTGCTCTGCCGCAGGGGGAATTTGTTCAGTTTATCCGGAATAATGCGCAGGTTATTCTGGATGGCGATGATGAGCACTCTCTCGAACTCGGCAATCACCAGGCGCTGCGCGGTCTGGCACTTCTGTATGCCGGAAACTTTCTCGCGGAACCTGAATATATTCGTGCGGGCAATATTGTCTGCAATTACCATATGACTCAAGATTACCTGCCTGATGGCATGCTGATTGATATGAGTCCCTCTTATCACGTCTTTGAAGCCTGGATCGGAAGGGATGCCTTGGCGCTGGGAACCATTTCACCGGAAGCGCGTGAAATGCTGGGAAAAGCCTTCCGCATCTGCCGCGGATTTTGTCAGCCGAATGGCTGTTCGATCGTCCTGAATGACGGCTATTCGCTGGATATGTGTGGTTTTCTGGAGAGCACCGGTGAAAACGCCACCCCGGAAGGAACCTTTGTCCTGCCGCATTCCGGCATGGCCTTCTTTCATTCGCCGGAAATTTTTGCGGCTTTGGATGCTACCCCCTGTTGTGAAAAGTACTCACATCATCATGGTGGAAAGAATGGTGTATCTCTTTGGTTTGCGGGATACCCTTTTCTTGTTGACTCCGGCTGTTGCAGCTATGATGATGCAGATTTCTGGAACTGGTACAAACTCCCCGGGGCTCATTCAACGCTGCTGGTGAATGGTAAAGGCGATGCGGAACTGAAAGGTCGTTATGAATGGATCGAAACGCAGGATTATCACATGAAAAGTGCCTGGTCTGATACCTCGATCGAGTGCGCATCACATTTCTGGCAACGGCGGCTGACTGTGGCTGCCTCGAACGAAGTTGTGATTGCAGATCAGGTCCAATTGCCGGAATCCGCCAGCTTGGAATTTCTCTTTATTCTTCATCCTGCAGTGGAAGTCAGCCTTGAAGAGGAACGGATTGTTTTGACCAATGGCAAAACACAGGTTGTGCTGCGCTGGGAAGCCGACAAACCAGTTTCCTGGAAACTTTCGGCAGGGAAGTGCTTTATTGCAGACCGCACTTTGGCAAGCCGGCGCCTTCACCTTTCTGCGAACGCCGCCAGCTTCTCATTGCGCACCTTCTGGCACCTGGAAAACTGAGAAGGGTGCAAGGTGCAGGTTTAAAAAATGGCGCAACCGGCCCGGTTGTGATGTGCGTTTATGCGCCCATGCCCGAACAGTCGTGGTATATGGCAGGGTGCAGGGTGCAGGTTTAAAAAGTGGCGCAACCGGCCCGGTTGTGATGTTCGTTTATGCGCCCATGCCCGAACAGTCGTGGTATATGGCAGGGTGCAGGGTGCAGGTTTAAAAAGTGGCGCAACCGGCCCGGTTGTGATGTGCGTTTATGCGCCCATGCCCGAACAGTCGTGGTATATGGCAGGGTGCAGGGTGCAGGGTGCAGGGTGCAGGGTGCAGGGTGCAGG
>JAQVUB010000445.1 GCA_028699735.1 Lentisphaeria bacterium
GTTTAGTCCGTGTTTAGTCCGTGTTTAGTCCGTGTTTAGTCCGTGTTTAGTCCGTGTTTAGTCCGTGTCCAGTCTGTTTCCATTGCAAAAAAAATCTTTCAGGAAAAACAAGATTTTGGGAGATAGTAGTACGAAAAAATTCGTGTCCGTTCGTGTATTTTGTTGTTGAAAAACAGCATGCACTTGTTTTTCTGCGATCAGTAATTATATTTATCCGTTCTACCATTTGAGGGTTCAGTCCTGCTCCCGTACTGAGCTTTCCAAAATTCAACCAGGTGATGTTTCGAAGAGTGGCAGGGGGCTTTTTTTGCCTACTCCGGTAAAACATTTCACAAAAGCGAAAGGATAGAAGACTGTGGCCAAAACAACGATTACTGACCTGCTGGAAGCCGGAGTGCATTTCGGACACCAGACCCGCCGTTGGAACCCCAAGATGAAACCCTATATCTACGGCACCCGCAGCGGTATCACCATCTTCGATCTCGGAAAAACCATGCGCCAGCTTGCGGCAGCCTGCGATTTTCTTACCGAAACCGCCACAAATGGGGGACAAATCCTTTTCGTTGGAGCAAAACGTCAGGCTCAGGAATGTGTCCGCACGACTGCAGAACGCCTGAATATGCCTTTTATGTGTGAACGCTGGCTGGGCGGCACCCTGACCAATCAGAATGTCGTGCTCAAAAGGGTTGCCTATCTGAAAAAGCTCAAGGAACAAGAGGCCAATGGCAGCATGGCTGCCCTTCCGAAAAAAGAAGTTGCCGGCCTGCGCCGTGAAATGGGAAAACTGGACAGCGCCTTGGGCGGAATTGTCAATATGTACAAGTTGCCGGCTGCTCTGGTCGTGATTGATGTCGACCGCGAACATATTGCTGTTCAGGAAGCTTCAAAATTGGGTATTCCGGTGGTTGCGCTGGTTGATTCTTGTTGTAATCCTGACCAGATTGATTACGTGATTCCAGGCAATGACGATGCTTTGCGTTCGATCAAAGTGATTGTCGATGCACTGGCCACCGCTGTCGAAGCGGGTCTGGGCGTCGCCAGCAAAAAACGTTCCGATAAAAATGAAGCTCTCTCGGAAGCCTCAGTCGGCAAGGAAGATGCTGCAGAAGAAGTTGAAAAAGACTGATTTCCGGAAGGTGTTTGACACGGCATCGCTTGTAAGCATCCGGAAATCACCGGGCAATCTAAACAACAGGACAGAGAATTATGGCACAAATTACTGCTCAAATGGTTAATGAACTGCGCCAGAAAACTGGTGTAGGCATGATGGAATGTAAAAAAGCGCTGGTAGCCTGCGATGGGGATATGGAAGCCAGCATCGAACATCTGCGCAAATCCGGTATCGCCAAAGCGGCAAAAAAAGCAGGACGCAGCGCCAACCAGGGGAAATTTGTCGTTGCCAGTAAAGGTGGCGTTACTGTTCTGGTTGAGGTGCTTTGCGAAACGGACTTTGTGGCTAAAACCAGCGATTTTATTTCGTTTGCTGAAGCGACCGCTGACAAAGCTCTGAATCAGTTTTCTGAAGATGGTGATATTTCCAGCAAACTGGCTGAACTGGTCTCTGAAGATTTGAAGGTATTGATTGGCAAACTTGGCGAGAACATGCATGTTCGCCGTGCTTTGCGCTGGGTGAGCGATGGTTCGATCGGCACCTATCTTCATACGGGGGTGCCCTATGCTACCATGGTTGAAGTCAGCGGATCCTGCACTCCTGAACTTTTAAACAGCATCTGCCTGCATGTCTGCGCCAGCAGCCCGACTTATATCTGCCCGGACGATGTGCCCGCTGACTTCATCGCTAAGGAGAAGGAAATCGCAGCCGCTCAACCGGAACTCCAAGGCAAACCGGCCGCTATGTTGGAAGGGATCCTAAAAGGCAAGTTGAATAAGATCTTCAAGGAAATCTGCCTGATGAATCAGCCTTGGATTGATGACGAAAAATCAACCCTGGCAGCGGTTGCGCCACAAATCAAAGTCAAGCGTTTTGTACGTTTTCTGGTTGGGGAAGAACTCCCTGGCGAAACATCTGCTTCCGAAGAATAAGCGCTTTTGCTACGAACCGGCAGATTTTTCTGCCGGTTTTTTTTTCATTCAGAAAAGATGACTTTGCGGAAAGGATTTTACCATGCTGGAATTGACCAATCTTCGACACGGGGCTGTTCTGAATCATCATGACGGAAAGGAAACCCCATCCGGCCTTGAGTTTGTGGTTGAGGGGCTTGCTGCTTCGACGGCGCAGGTGAAAGTCAATGGAAACACGGCTGTGCGTTGTGGACGTAATTTCAGGGCGGCCGTCACACTGACCTCTCAATTCAACGATATCGTTGTTGCAGCAAACGACAAATTTGGAGAAATCCAGAGAAAAATCCAGGTGGTTTGGGATAAAAAATCATATCCCCGATACAATTTTTTCATTGATGATAATATCTTCTTTCTGACCGATATCGCCCGGCAGAAGCCCAACTCCCTCTTTGAGCATTTCTATCTGAAGGCTTTGCAGGAAACGCATCGTCGGTACGGCACCAAATTTACCTTGAATCTGTTTTATCACAATGATCATGATGATTTCATGCTGAAGGATTTTCCTGCCAATTATAAAGCGGAATTCAAGGATCATTCCGACTGGCTGAAAATGTCCTTCCACGCATACTCGGAATTTCCTGATCGCCCCTATCAGCATGCTACTGCCGAAAAAATTGCACACGATTACGATTTGCTGCATTCGGAGGTTGTTCGCATAGCAGGGGAAGATTCTTTCATTACCCCGGTCGTAATTCATTGGGGAATGGTTCATCCGGATCATCTTTCCGTTCTGACCGAACGCGGATGCCGGGTACTGTCTGGTTCGTTCATGGATTCTAAAACCTATGTTGGCGAACATGATACCAAAGAATCGGTCTGTGATATTGGCTATTACCAGGATGCGGATACTGCCACCTGGCTGGCGGCAAAACGACGCCTCTTTGACTTCAACCATAAAATCTGCTGGGAAAAAAATAATATCTGCTGTAACCTGGTAAGCCAAAAGGAAATTACTGAGAC
>JAQVUB010000446.1 GCA_028699735.1 Lentisphaeria bacterium
ACAGTCAAATTCATCCTTTCACAGGCCGTCCGTGTCCCGTCCGTGTCCCGTCCGTGTTCTGTCCGTGTTCTGTCCGTGTTCTGTCCGTGTCCTGAAACTTAGGTTGTGGACGCCAGTCCACCCCAAGT
Source organism: Lentisphaeria bacterium (assembly GCA_028699735.1). Classification (GTDB taxonomy): domain Bacteria; phylum Verrucomicrobiota; class Lentisphaeria; order Oligosphaerales; family Oligosphaeraceae; genus JAQVUB01. The sequence continues at coordinate 129 of JAQVUB010000446.1, forward strand.
CTTTTCGTGTTTTTTCGTTGTTTAAAAATCAGGATTCCTGGAATGTTTACTTTGACCAATGTTGGGGCTATCTCCGGCAGTGACGCATTCCTGCTGGTGACCGCCGGAAAAACGGCTCTGCTGGATTCCGGATTTTCGTTTTGTGCGGAGCAGATGCTGGACAATATCGCCCGGGTTCTTGGTGAGCGCCGGCTTGATTATGTGCTGTTGACCCATTCGCACTATGATCATGCTTCCGGCAGTGTCTATTGCCGCAAGCGCTGGCCAGAGGTGCAGATTGCCGGCAGCGCGCATACAGCCCGCGTACTGGCGAAGGATTCCGCACGCACCCTGATGCGTCAGCTCAATGACAGCGCCGCTCGCGAACAGGGCGTGACACACTATGAGGATTTGCTGGCAGAGCTCCGTGTCGATCGCATCGTTTCCGAAGGCGACGAAATTGATCTGGGCAGTATGCAGTTGAAAGTGCTGGAACTGCCTGGGCATACCCGTTGCTCGATCGGATTCTACGCCGAAAAGGCCAAGTTGCTGCTGGGTTGTGAGACACTTGGTGTGTTGTCCGATTCCCGCCTGATCATGCCCTGCTGTCTGGTTAATTATGAGGATTCCCTGCGGGCTATTGAGCGGGTTGCGAAACTGGATATCGAGTCATTGCTGCTGCCGCATACTGGCCTGCTGCAAGGCCCCGCCTGCAGGCAGTTTCTGGCCGATGCACGACATTGGCTGGAAGAAACCCGGCGGCGTATCCGGGAAGCGAATGCCGCCGGGAAAAGCGAGGCCGACCTGATACAAATGTTCAAAGATTTATTTTACACGGAACTGGTGCGCAAGAATCAGCCTGAAAAAGCCTTTGACCTGAATGCCAGTTATATCATCCCGCTGCTGCTGAAGGAGTCCTGAACTTTTTCCTGCTTTTCAGGGTAGTGGGTCTTCGGGTGTAATGGCGATTTCAGCGCCCTGTTTTTCCCGGCTTTCTATGCCGCCGATGACCAGCTGCATCAATTCACTGGTCTGCGAAAAGTCAAAGGGGCGTTTGCCGCTGCGCAGATAATCGACAAAGGCGACCAGCTGTGCCCGGAATGTCCCGTAAGTATCAGCACTGTGGAGAGTGACGGAACCCAGCGTCCCGCTCAACGTCAGACTCGGATCATAAAACATATCATAAATATTGCAGACAACGATTTCGATGCCGCGACGATGACGCATATGAACAATATTATGCCGGGAATCCCCACGGTTGCTGATGCTCAGAAAACCCGGCCCGACAATCGGATAAATTGCCTCCAATGCATGAATGCCGTACGTTTCCCATTTTTTTGACATTTTCATCAGGACCAGGCGCAAATCTCCCAGCTCCCGGGTGCGACCGTCATGATACGGTACAAATTCTTTGGCATAACGCATGCAGCTGGAGGACATCAGCGGTAGCCCGGAAGCGACCGCATCCCGGAAATATTGCAGATCTTTCCGCTTGTCACAGAGCGGTTTGTCGATGAATATGGGCAGGCCGGCTTTGACAAAAGGGCGGACGCGCTCGACATGCTGATGACCGATGTCCGTGGCAATAATGACCGCATCCACTTTGCCGATGAAATCCTCGGGACGATCCACAACCTGCGGAATTTTTGACAGGCGGGCAATATGCTCGGCATCCGATCGGCGGTCACAGCAGACGGCAACGACTTTGGCGCCGGCAATGCCCATGCTTGCCGGATCCTCCTTGTTCAGATAAACCGGAATGCCGGCAAACGGGCATTCTGCGGTCATCGCTTCGCGGTCATAGCCATTGAAGATGGCGCTCCAGCTGTAAGGATGACCATTGCCCTCGGTCATGCCAATGATGCCGAGGCGGATTGCCTTCGGATTTGCTACTAGACTCATACTGCTCCTTGCTGAATTTCTTGATTGCATGCCGCTTTAAAAAGTGGCGTAACCGTCCCGGTTGCGATTTCTGTTTGCACTCCCACGCCCGAACTGTCCAGGGTGCACAGGGCAGGGGCTACCTTTTGGCAACTGCACCCGGTGAAAGCTTATTCCACCGCTTCGGGGCCGTCCTGGATGTTCCAGTGGATACTGCCCAGGACGTTTTTGAGCTGCGGGATTGTCGGCTGGGACTGCGGGGTTTCAGTAAATACAGCGAAGGCAATTGCCACGCCAAATTTTGGCCCCAGAAAGCGGTGCGGACGGCTGAATTTTCCGTTGCAGAGATGCACAAAGGGTTTGTCCAGTTCCCGTTGCAGTAGCATCGTCGTGCGGAAGGCCTCGATCAGCTCCTCCTCGGTATTGACCCCGGTGACGATTTTGAGGATATCCGCTCCGCGGGATTCCTGCTCACGCAAATGCGCCAGTACCTCTTGGGCAGTCCGGGCGTGATTGGACAGATGGGATGACATGATGACTTTAGCACCCCTGGCATGGATTTCGCGGATCAGAGCCTTCTGCTTTTCAATGGCAACGGGATTTACGGCCAGCTCATACGGGGCCGGATCGAAAAGATCGCCCATAACATCGATGACCTCCGCCCCGGCAGAAGCCGCATCCAGCAGAAACTTCTGACGCGCGTCATCGTCAGCGCCCAGCCAGCGGTCATTCCGGTAGAGAATGAACATGAAAGGCAGTTCGGGAGCCGCATCCATAAAACGGCGATAGTTTTCCGGGGTGCGCAATTCAGGCGGAAGGCTTCCCAGTTCCACAGCAATGCCTTCGGCCCCCAATGGGACAGCCTCCTGAATCCGGCTGAGCAATTTTTCAACGCTGTCCTCCTGCGTCAGCAAAGCAGTGATCACGGTAGACTTCCGCTTGAAAAATGATGCGCGCATCGGTGGCTTCCTTGGTTGAAAACTGCTTGCAATGCCAGGCGTGGGCTGGCGCCCAGAATCCATTTTTTAACAACGAAAAAACACAAAAAAAC
>JAQVUB010000447.1 GCA_028699735.1 Lentisphaeria bacterium
GTTTTTGCCGATGTTCGCGAAGATCATGTGATTGACCCGACTGACATTGAGAATAAGATCACCGAACGCACCAAAGGCATCGTTGTCGTTCACCTGTACGGTGTGGTTGCAGATATGGATCCGATCATGGCCATTGCAAAGAAGTACAATCTGAAAGTCGTTGAAGATTGTGCGCAGTGTTTTGGCGGCGATTACAAAGGCAAAATCTGTTGAACGATTGGACACGTCGGCTGTTTCAGTTTCTGCCAGAGCAAGCATTTCACCACCGGTGGCGAAGGCGGTATGGTTTGTAAGAATGATGATGATCTGGCCTGGGAAATCCGTTCTGTGCGCGATCATGGGTATGATGTCAAAGAACGCTTGAACCTGCTCGAACTGGAAGGCAAGCTGATGTATATCCATAAACGCCTCGGCTATAACTTCCGGATGACCGAAATCCAGTCGCAGATCGGCCTGGTGGAACTGGCTCGTTTCACCAACTGGAACCTGCCCAACCGTATCCGCAACGGCAAGATGCTGATCAGTGCTCTGAAGAATCACCCGCTGGTTCACGCGGCTCCTGTGGATACCGAAGAGCGCCAGAACTCCTTCTGGTGGGCTCCCTTTGTTCTGAAAACCGAACTTTTGAAATGCGATATCAAGACCTTCATCAAGGCTGTCGGCGCGGAAGGCGTTCCAGTGTACAGTGTACTTTGGCCGGAAATGTACAAGGAGAAGGTATATGTCGAGCGCAACGGCTTTGGCGTTGCCAAATATCCGTTCTGTGATCCGAAAGCCCGGAATATCGACTATACTCAGGTGCGTTGCGAAAAAGCTGCCTGGCTGACCGATCGTACCATCTCTTTCTTCACGCACCCGGTCTACACGGTAGAACATATGCAGGCGATGATCGATGCCTTCAAAAAGGTCGCTGCCGCATACATGAAATGATGCTTGCTTAAAACAGGGAGTCTTTCCATGTCAAAAGTACAATACGCAATTGTTGGTTTCGGCGGAATCGCCGAAAACCGCATTGCCAAAGAGGGTTTTGCCCTTGACAAAACCCGTTTTTCACCGCTTCAGCATGCCTCTTTGATCGCGGCTACGGATGTCAATCCCGCACGTCGGGAAGCCGCCGAAGCTCTTGGCCTGAAATGGCACGCCGATGTTGATGCTGTTCTGGCCGATCCAGCAGTTCAGTCCGTCTTTGTCGCCACCAACAACCTCAGCCATGCAGAAATTGCAGCTAAAATTCTCCGTGCAGGCAAGCCGGTCATTGTAGAGAAGCCGATCGCCACAACGGTTGCCGATGCTCAAATGCTGGTTGCTCTGGCTGCAGAACGCAAGCTGTCGCTGTCTGTCGACCATATGATGGTCTACAACGCCTGGAATATCCGGGCGCGTGAACTTTTGTCAGCCGGCGAGCTTGGTGAGGTGAACGACAGCTGTTTCCATATGGAATTCGCATATGGCTACGATCCCGCCGAGGCAGCCACCTGGCGTTGCGCCAAAGTCGCCGAAATGGGCGGCCCGATCGGAGATGTCGCCAGCCATTGCTTCTATATGGCCGAAGACCTCTTCCAGAAAAAGATCGTCAAATTGGCTGCCGTTTACCTGCCAAAACTGATGAATATCGCCGCCGAAGACGGCGCCTACATCAAATTCGAATTCGGTGACGGAAAACAGGGCTCGGTCAAAGTCGCATTTTCCGAAATGCGCGGCGGACTGGGCGGAACCCTGAGCAACCTGGGCTTCGAACTGTATGGTTCGAAAGCCGTCTTGCGCTCCTACGGATCCCTTTTCCAGCTTTCCGGACATCCCGGCGAGCCGGTAAAAATCCGCCTTGAACTCGACCGTTTCGACGGCAAAACAACCTCCATCACGCCGGATCGTTGTTCGAACATCTACCAGAGCCTGATTGAACATCACGCTCAAGCTGTTCTGGCTGGAAAACCCATCAACGCGGATGACGGGGTGCATAACCTCAAACTCTGCGCAGCTGCCCATGAATCCGCTCAAAAGGGCGGTGTGATGGTCAGCGTGGCGTAAAACCGGCGAACATGGATTCCAGATAATCGCCCTAGGATCCTCTGGAATCCTTCCCCTTTGCGATGCATTTTTTTGCATCGCATTTTTTTTTCAAATATTTGACTGGAAAAAATGTCTGCATGATTTACATTGAATGACCGTCTTTTGGAACCACGCAAAAGACCTTCCAGATATTTTTTAGAAGTCCATATTCCGTCGTGGTTGGGAGTTAACTGCAAATGCTGCCAACAAGAATGTAAATCAAAGGAGTCGCCAATGTCAGGCCACAACAAATGGTCGTCCATCAAGCACAAAAAGGGAGCCGCTGATGCAAAACGCGGCAAAATCTTTTCCCGGGTCAGCAAAGAAATCATTATGGCTGCCAAAGATGGCGGCGGCGACATTGAACTGAATGCCCGCCTGCGCGCTGCAGTCACCGCTGCCAAAGCTGCCAATATGCCCAACGACAACATCGACCGGGCCATCAAAAAAGGGACTGGCGAAGGCGGCGGAGCAGTCATGGAACTGCTCAGCTATGAGGGATATGCTGCAGGTGGAGTTGCGGTCATCATCAATTGCCTTTCCGACAACCGTAACCGTACGGCCGCTGACATTCGCTCCTTTTTTAATAAATATAACTGCAATATGGCAGGTGCAGGAGCCGTATCCTGGAAATTCCACCGTAAAGCCAAATTCCTCATCGAAGGCGAGGATGCCAATGAGGAAAAACTCTTCAATCTCCTCCTCGAAGGCGGTGCCGACGTCGAAGATATCTCCGTTCATGACGACGAAGCCGAAATCATCGCCCCGGCAAATGCATTCAGCGATGTCCTGAAGATTCTCGAAGACGCCAAAATCACCGCTTCAGAGTCAAGCATTGCTCTGATCCCGGAAAATACAACGGTCATCACTGACGTCAATGTGGCCCGACAGGTCAATAAGTTTATTGATATTCTCGAGGACTACGATGACGCCCAGGAAGTCTTCACAGATATGGAAATCAGTGACGAGGTACTCGAAAAACTCGAAGA
>JAQVUB010000448.1 GCA_028699735.1 Lentisphaeria bacterium
CTTGCGCAGGGCATCGCCGGTAAGCATGATCCATGGGGCATCGGGGTCTGTTCCGAGGGGAATGCCAAGATTAGGCAGGGCCATAGCCAGCGCATGGCCTTTGAGATACTCACCAGGGGTGTGTACCCGTCTTGTTTCCAGTTCATGTAAATGCGCATAGTTGTAGACCCCGATTGGCGCATTTCCTTCCGGGATCAGGCGCGCCAGGGCCTCGAAGCGGGGGCGTTCGCGCACTTGTGCATCGATCAGAGACTGCATTTCTTCGAATGGGCGCATGAACATGGAGCAAAAATTGACTGCCTGTTTCATAAAGCCCTGCAGTAGTAATGCGTAAATCTGGGCGATCGTCATGGCATTTGATTTTGCCCAGGTACCGTAGGGATAGTTTTCGATTTCGGCGTAGTGTTCTGTATTTTTGGGCAATACCGCTCGAAAGATGGATGGATTGATGGCCGCGGCGGCAAAATGATGCAGGTTAATTTCCGCATACAGGGATGTTTGCGGACGAACCAGGGGCCGTTCATTCCCCGACAGGGCTTTTAAGATTTTCCCGTAATCAATTCCGGTGCTTGCCTGTGGGAAGACCTGGGTCATCAATCCGAGCCTGGTTTCAGGGGCAATCGCTTTAACTGCGCCGCGAATGATTGCCGCCATTTCGGCAAGTCCCTGGGTTGTCGCTGCAAAATACGCTTTTCGGAGTGGTGAATTCAAATCATTCCAGAGGGCTTTGGCAACGGCTTCAATGGTTACCGGTCGGACCTTGGCCAGTTCTTCGATTTTTTTCAGATGGAGTGGGCAGAAGCAAGTCATGCCGTCTCGCAACATGGTGCGGAATTCGTCATCCACAAAGATATAATCGGCGTGAATTCCGGCATAAACCGAATAGGTTTTTTTCACCCATTCACGCAATTCGATATCCATGGGGCATGCTCCGCCGCGGTCATTTCGGCCTTCGGCGGTAATTCTGCGTTGAAACGGGAATGTTTTGCGGTACTCCCTGTCATCCGGGAAATAGCAATGTCCCAGCGTTTGCATCACATTGATGCCAACTGCAATGCCTGCTTCCCGAAAACATCTGACGGCAGGCTTCAACACCGATTCCGTATAGGCGTGCACCTCTTCAACCGATTTAAAGGAAGGCTCTTCGTCATAATTCGTGGTGAATAACAGGACATCGTGACATCCGGTACGCCGGCAGTATTCCAAGGTGTCCTGAATCCTCCGTTCGGCCGAGTGTGCAGGCAGATAGGTCCTCAGAATCTGACGGTATGGGGTTTCGGCGGAACCTTTCGCCGATTTTTGAAGAATGGAAGGATGAATTTTTTTCATGCGGCTTGCCTCAAGGGACATTTTTCGGGAAAAAGGTGAAAGGGATTTATTTCCAGTCGAATTCGAACATATCCATATTGGAAAACTGATTGCCAGGGGCGAGCGTGTAGTGGAATGTATTTCCGCTGATCCATACGGATCTGCAAAAGTTGAAGCCACTTTTGTCCGCCCCTGCGCCAAGTACTGTCAGAGGAATTTTCATTTCCAGCAGCCATTTGTCATTGCTTTCCACAGCCTTGAATTGGGGGGGGGCGAGAGTTTTACCCGTTGCGCCGGGCTGTTTTGACGCCTTGTGCATGCTGTAGGTTTTGCCATTGGTCGCGATGATATACTGTACAAAAGCCTCCTTGGCATCCCGCGGTTGCAAATAGACTTCAATGCTGTCACAACGCCATGGACGAAGATTTTCATCCTTTTGAAAGCCATTGCCTCCAGTTGCCGTCAGTTCTGCCGCAATATAAAGATGATCGGCATCGCGTTGCAACAGAAAACGGGTAGGCGGGGCTTCGATACCCGGACTGGACAGCTGCGTCAGTTCTTTAAATTCGACAGCATTTTTCCATTCTTCCTCTTGCAGAATTCCATCCAGAGTGATTTCCTTTGCAATAAACGGGGGCTTAATAACCTTTTTGCTGATTGCGGTCTTGCCGCCTTTGAGCGGAAAGATTTTGCTGGCCCGTTCTCCTTCGGGCAGAGTATCGCTTGTTTCCAGTATCGTCAATTCCAGTATCCGGTTTGGGGCGCCGTCCTGATACAGGGCACCCAGCCAGAGTCTCCCATTCCAGTTGTCAGGAGCCCCGACTAAATCGAGGTCGAGCCAGAATTCCTCTTGGTCTTTTTCACTGACCGCAAAGCTGGAAACCACATTCATGATTTCTGCCAGTTTTTTTGTTCCCCAGGCAAGTGGTTCTGGTGAGTTGCGTGTTGGCCATGCGAGGCCGATTCCTCCCAGTGTCCGGCTCACATAGGCGTTTCCTTTTCCGGTATCTGCTGCGAAATCGAAGGTCAGGCCAAGGAAACAGTTGGGCATGTCATAATTGGTTCCCAGACCTTTTACTCCAGTGATCATTTCTTCCCGGTTGTATTTCCCAAAGGTGCCGGATAGTTTCAGCTTGAGATAGCGTTTTGCTTCCAGTTCGTAGGCACCGCCAACCCGGTACCAGCGGGAGTCCGGCGCTTTCGCGATTGTCAGGGTTAATTTTGCCTGATCCGGGTTGAAAAGCATTGTACCTGCGCCGATGCTGTACGTTTCAGCCATTCCCAGCAGTTTGAATCCACGTTCTTTGAAAGGGATATCAAGCGCTTGTGTTTCAGAATGCTGTTTCAAGGTCAGGGCAGTCTGAAATCGGGGGTGTTTTGGGTTTCCAGAAGCCAGCTGGAATGTGGCTGAGGTCCGTTTTTTCCCTGTTCCATCGTGGATGGTCGTCTGATACTCTCCACCGGTTACTCCGGTCGGAATCCGGATGGCGACTTCTCCTGGGAGGACTTCTCCGCTCCAGATCAGATCACGGTTTGATGTGATTGCCGCCAGGAGTCTGGCGTGCGCAGGTGCCGAAATTTTCATGGAGAGGAGGTTTCCCGGGGTTCCGGCGGTGGTCTGCAGGGTGACATCTCCGCTGATTTTGGGTGTTGGGACGAGCAGCATCTTCACTCTGCTTTGGCCCTTTGGCACCGAAACCACCGCCAGAGGCGTCTCTTCGAGCAC
>JAQVUB010000449.1 GCA_028699735.1 Lentisphaeria bacterium
GGCATGGGGCGCGATCTGACTCCAGGGCGAGCCTATACTGTATTTGAATTGCCCAAGGGAGGCCGTGCTGGTGTTAATATCTGCTTTGAAGATGTCTTCCCTGAGATCAGCCGTAACTTCACCTTGCGCGGAGCAAATCTTTTGCTGACCATTACCAATGATTCCTGGTACAATGAAAGTGCCGGAGCTCGTCAGCATCTCAGTCATGTCATTTTCCGCGCCGTCGAATGCCGCAGACCTTTCCTGCGTTCCGGCAACAACAGCGATACCTGCATGATCTCACCCCGGGGCGAAATCCTCGGCGTACTGAAAAATGAGCAGACCGGAAGCCCGTTTTTCGCCGGCACGATGCGTTTCGAACTCCCGGTCTCTGACGACTGGGGCGACACTTTTTATACCCGTTATGGCAATCTTTTTGCCTTCTGCTGCGTTATCTTTACAAGCGGAGCCGTTGCCGTATTTTTCGGCAGCTGGTTCCGCCAGAAACGCCGCCAGCTCGAGGCAGTCAGCACCCGGACTGACGCTTTTTAACAACGAAAAAACACGAAAAAACACGAATTGTTTAGTTAGGTTGCTGCTCATACGGATGGGCGTGCGTGCCAGTTTTTCACTTTCTTTTTCGACAATCGCGTCAGGCTCATCGCAAAATTTTTGCTGGCAGGCTCATGCTTCAGAGCATCAACCTTTAAAAATTTCGTATCTTTTCGTGTTTTTTCGTTGTTACAAAAACAGGATTTTCATGAGTGAAAAACGCGGTTATTTGACGGTCGGCAAGCGCCGGGTTTTTTGTACACTGTTTCTCCCGGAACAGCCTCCTGCGCATTGGGGGTTAGTTATCGCGGAACCCTTCGGTGAAGAGAAGCGCTGCGCAGCCCGTATGCTTGTCCGCCTGGCACGTAATCTGGCCAAGCAACAGATCGCTACCCTGAAATTTGATTTCAGCGGCACTGGCGACAGCAGCGGAGACTCCGCCCAGGCGCAATGGTTGCACTGGCAGCAGGAACTCGCCGAAGCAGTCCAAGTCCTGCAACAGGAATCGCACGCTCCGAAAATGGCTCTGCTCGGCGCCAGAGCCGGGGCGCTGCTGGCAGCTCAATGCGCCGCCGAACATCCGGTACAGGCTCTGCTTCTGGCCGAACCAGTACTCTCCGGGCTGGAAATTCTGGACGAACTCGAGAAACGGCAGAAGATCAAGGATGCGATTCGGGGCGGGTCATCGACCCCATCCGCAAGCGAGCTCTGGGCGCTTGAGCAGAATGCGGATTTTGCCGGGTTTCAGATGAATTCGCAGTTTGCCGCGCAACTCCGTCAGGCAAACCTGCAGCAATCCCTGCAACAATGCTCGATGGATTGCCGTATGCTGCTGTTGCGTGTCTCCGGCGCCCGCAAATTTCCTCCGGCCTGGCAGCCTCTTTTGGATTTGCTCGATGGTCACCCCGGCAGCCAGTCTCAACTGATCAAAGACAAACCCTTCTGGGGGCAGCTGGAGTATTATGAGTCCGATGCGGTCATTGATCCCATCGCGGAGTTTCTTTAAAACAACGAAGTACACGAAATGGCACGAAAAAATTTCATGGAAGCGGCTCTGACAGTGAGAATGATGCGTTTCAGCCTTTTAATATGGACTGTGTTTTTTGCAGGGGCGGTACTGTTTGCCGGCGATACCGTACGTCCCGGCCTGGAAAAACTGTCCTGGGAATATCAGATCTCGGATCCGGACGAAAAAGCTCTGGTCATGGCACTGAAAGACCCCCTGCTCGCTGAAATGAACGTCGAAGACGCTCTGCAGGATTGGTTTGCGGGGCGGCTGCTGGACACACAGAATAAACAACAGGCCGCTCGTGAAAAGTGGCAGGAAGGTTTGCGCAAACTGGATTCTCTTGCCGCCTTGCCCCCCTTCCATTATTCCGCTCCGTCCAAGGCTGAATTCACGGTACTCAGCGAATTGAAACTGAAGAATTTTCCGGACGTCCAGTTGCAGGTAGTTTCCTGGCAGGTTGCCAATCTGCGGCAGTACGGACTCCTGCTGGCACCACGCCAGAAGACTCCCGGGCGAAAACACCGCCTTGTCCTCTATGGGCATGGGGCAGCTTTCGGTGTCCCCAACAGTTTTTGCGACTGGCTGGCAGAGCATTTCGTGCAAAAAGGCTACGTCGTTATCGCACCGGCACTGCGCGGAGAACCCCTCTTCCAGATGCAGATTCCGGTCAATGGCAAGGAACTGGTTTCCGATGGTGAAATCGAGAATCTGGCCGGTGAAACGGATGACTGCCTGGCCATGCTCGATGCGGCCTGGAAACTGCCCTTTGTCAAAGCCGGCGAATTTGCCATGATCGGACACAGCTTCGGTTCCGGAGTTGGGCTCTTGACAGTTGCCCGCGCGGGCAGTGCCGCCAAGGTTGCAGTCAGCTACGATGCCTGGCTGGTGAATCCGCAGCGTTATTACTGGGACCGTATGCGCCGCGGAGCAAACAACTGGCTTTCCTGGGAGGATTTCTGCAATCAGCCAGTGTCGGATCAATTACGCGGTCTGCAGCAGCGCAGTCTCCTTCACAATGTCGATAAACTCCAAGCGCGCCTGTTGTTGTTCATGGGTGGAGCCTATGACGGCAGCGTCTTTCACCAGAGCCATGCCGATCTGATCGCAAAACTGCAGAAATCCGGCAAGAAATTTCACTATGAGCTCGTCCCCGATGGCGACCATAACTTCGTTTTGCGCGATGGTCCCCCGGCACAATACGCCCTGAAAATCCAGCAGAAATTCTTCGCAGAACACTACCCCGCAGAATAAGCGTTTTTTTCGAGTTTTTTCGAGTCTTTTCGTTGTTAAAAAATATGCCGAACCTCCTGGAAAAACAACTTATTTTAGAAAGCGGAATCACGGAAGAACCCGTCAGCTTCCTCTCCAATCAGCAGAAACTGCAGGGTGTGCTTACAATGCCCGCAGGAAACCTTCGTGGTGCAGTAGTCTTTTCGCATGGCTGGAGCGGCAATCGCTGCGGGCCGGCGGGACTGCTGACCGAAACC
>JAQVUB010000030.1:0-1880 GCA_028699735.1 Lentisphaeria bacterium
GTACAGGTTCTACATTCTCTTCTTACTCTTCTCAGAGTGACGTTAACTTCTTTCAAGCCCGTCCCGCGTCACCGGAACGGACCCGCACATTTCATTGCGCTGTTCAATTTCCAAAGAGCCGTCTTCTCAGACACACCCGGTTTTTTGGGCGTGAAGATTAATATGGCACGACTTTTCCCTTTTGCAATCCGGTTTTGCAACTTTTCCGGAATTTTTACAACGAAAAAACACGAAGGTCACAAAAAAATCATGGGAAGTGGCAGTGACAGCTTGCCATGCGACACAGTGCCCATGATTTTTTTTTCGTGCCTTTTGTGTTTTTTCGTGGTTAAGAATTCAGATATTTTCTAGCGATTTCCGCATCATTAAAATGATATTTTACGCCATTGATTTCCTGATATTCTTCGTGTCCTTTTCCGGCCAGCAGGATAATATCCTTGGATGTGGCTCTGGCAATCGTTTCCCGGATTGCCTTTTCCCGGTCGGGCTGTACCGTTATTTTTGTAGAACTGGAGAAACCGGAAACAATATCCTTGATAATATCTTCAGGTTGTTCAAAACGGGGATTGTCACTGGTGACGATGATTTGATCGGCTCCTTCCTCCGCGGCTTTAGCCATCAGGGCTCGTTTTGCGCGATCCCGGTTGCCGCCGCAGCCAAAGATGACAAAAAGTCGTCCCTTGCAGAGCGGGCGTAAAGCAGAGAGCACATTCCGTAAGGCATCATCGGTGTGCGCATAATCGACAAACACACTCAAACCCGATCTCCCGGACAGGCGCTGCAAACGTCCCGGCGCCCCCTGGCAATGCAGGAAAGCCTGCTGAACAGATGCTTGCAAAATCCCCAGTCCATAAGCCAGGCAAGCAGCAGAAGCAAGATTATAGATATTGAAAAATCCAGTCAAGGGCGAATTCAGATGCCATGTGCAATCCGGAAAATGCAGATCGAAAGCAGTATGGATCCCATCCTGGCGAATATTCTCTGCCTGAATCACCGCATGAGAATTGCCCCGAAGCGAAAACGACAGCAGATTTTTGCCTGGCACTTCAGAGGCCAGCCGTTGTCCCCAGGAATCATCCACATTCACAACCATTGGACAATCCGGACAAAGCCATTGTGAAAACAGGCGTTTCTTGCATTGAAAATACTGCTCAAAATCCCGATGATAGTCGAGATGATCACGAGTCAGATTGGTAAACACCGCTCCTCGAAAACGTGCCCTCCCGAGCCGTTCCTGAGCCAGTGCATGACTGGATACTTCCAGAACGGCATGATCCACTCCGTTGTTTTTCATTTGCAAAAAGATCTTCTGGAGTTGAAAAGGGGTCGGGGTCGTTCTATCTGCAGGCCGGCAAAATCCCCTGCCCAGGTCATATTCGACGGTACCAATCATTCCCGGGCATTTTCCTGCTGCCTTCAGGATATCCCTCAGCAAATATGCAGTGGTTGTCTTGCCATTGGTTCCGGTAATGCCCAGCAACTCCAGTGAACGGGCAGGAAAATCTGCAGCCAGTTCCGCAACACGCCCAAAGGCGGGATAGGGATCTCTCACAGTTACCCAGGGCATACCATGCGGCAGGGAAACCTCATATTCCGATAAAACCGCAACCGCACCAAGCGCAAGAGCCTGCTCAATGAACTGGTGCCCATCCAATAGCTGTCCCCGCATCGCGCAAAATAAAAAACCCGGCTGACACTCGCGCGAATCACAACAGGCTCCCAAAATGGGTTCCTGCAAATTCCCGCCGCTGCATGAAACAAGATCAGACAGCGCAGACAGATATTCCGAAAATAGGATCGGCATAATATTCACTTCAGTTTTTTAACAACGAAAAAACTCGAAACGACACGAAAAAAATCATGGAATGTGCTATGCATAA
>JAQVUB010000030.1:1980-12195 GCA_028699735.1 Lentisphaeria bacterium
AAAAAAATGCACTTCAGCGTTTAGCCACATTCCCTGATGCTTTTCCTTCGGTCTCATCCTCCGTTGGAAGAGTCGCCGGGATCTGAAGATATTCCAGGGTACGTTTGGCAATCCGCTTGAAGGTCGGCCCGCAGACCATACCGCCAGTACGGAAAGGCCCCTTAGGATACTCCGCGGAAATTAACAGAATAAAGGCCGGATTCTCCGCCGGAGCAAAACCGATGAACGAAGAAAAATGCTTGCTGTTGGAATAATGCCCCTTGATCTTTTTTTCAGGATCCCCATTCACCCAGATTTGCGCGGTTCCGGTTTTGCCTGCCACAGTATAACCCTCCACGGCCGCCCGGGTACCGGTTCCACCCTGCTCGGTCACCATTTTCAGCGCTTCCGTAATCAGAGTCGTGGTCTCTCTGGACAAAGGTACCGCTTTTACTTTGGGTACAGAATGTACGATTTTGCCATCCGGAAAAGCAATGCGGTCGACAATATATGGCTGCATCATTACACCACCATTGGCCAGACTACTCCAGGCCTGAAGAATTTGCCAGGGAGTCGCTGAAATGCCCTGACCAATCGGCATCCGGGTTACGGTCAATGTATCCCAGCTTTTCAGATTTTTGAACATGCCTGGCGATTCATTGGCAAAGGTCCGGGGAGGCTGTTCTGCTGGATAGAAGCCCAGTCCGGTAGGTTTGCCAAAACCGAAGGAGGCCAGCCCCTTGTAAAGCATTTCCTCCCCCATGTCCAGGGCAATTTTTGCGGCGCCGATATTGCTGGATTTCTGGATGATCTGGGCAACGGTCATTTCGGCATAATTATGTGTATCCCGCAAAGTTCTGCCTCCGTAACGCCAATGCCCTTGCTCGCAATAATACATACTGTTGAGCCGGACGACCCGGTTTTCCATGGCACAGGAGACGCTGATCCCTTTCATAATGGAGCCGGGTTCATAGCATTTGTAAAGAGCATGGTTGGGAAGAACCTCGTTCCGCATCGTATTACGATCATTGGGATTGAATTGTGGAAACTGGGCTGCCGCAAGGACAGCACCGGTGGCAGGATTCATCATCAGAGCATAAGCGTGATCCGGTGAAAACTGCTCCATCAAAGCCATCATTTCCTCTTCTACAATCTGTTGAAGGGGTTCGCAGATCGTCAAAAAGACATCAGCCCCATTGCTGGGTGGCGAAATCACCACGACTCCATCTTCCACTGGACGCCCCAGACGATCCCGCCGAATCTCAATTTTTCCACTGACCGGCATCATGATATCATTAAACATACTTTCAATACCGCTGATGCCAATGCGCTCACTATCCAGATACCCAAGCATGTTAGCCAGTTGATTGTCACGGGGATAACTGCGTTGCCAAGTCTCCACTGCACGAATCCCAGGAATCCGATGACGTTTCACTGCCGCAATGAATTTCTTGGCCGAATCCATCGGAGCATTGAATTTCAACGGAATTTCACGCTGCCGGTTCAGGGCATTTTCGACTTTTGCCGGAAGCGTCTTCGCGCAATCCTCCGAATATCTGCTTAGGCTTTCGATAATCTCCCGGCACTGTTTTTCATGAATTCCCTGAGGATAGAAAAGAACCTTAAAGAAACTTGTTCTGCCTGCCTTGCACGGAACAATTTCAACGCCCGGGAGTTTTTCGGCCTGCAACACGCCGGCGCTCTCTGCATCCATTTGATCGATTGCAAGACAGGGAAATCGATAGCGCAGAGCCTGCGTCAACCGGGGCATCAGTTCGTGACGATCCAAGCCAAGATATTGTTCCGACAGTTCCAATACCTCCGGCAGAAAACGGGTGAAGCGTTTAGGTTCAACAAGAATATCATACGTTGCCAGATCACAGGCCAGAATATTTCCGGAGACATCAAAAATACGCCCCCTTTGTGCAGGCAAATTCCCATAGCTGCGATAGACCTTCAGTGCCTTTTCATCAAATTCGACATGACGGGATATTTGCAAACTGTAAACATGCCGCCACAGCAATGAAAAAACCACAAACAAGCTGACTGCCAGCAAAGCAAAACGTAATAATATCCCAGTACGCAGTCGGCTGCTCAACGGTGGCAGACTTTCAGCCTGTTGCGGCTGTATGGTATGCAAATACTGCTTCACTCGGCAATAAAAAAATATTCCCAAAGCCCTGATCCCTGCTGCAAAACGGGAACCGGCACAATTGATTTTATGCATTCGGGAAAATTTCCGCATGATCGTTTTCGAGTCTTTTCGTGTTTTTCGTTGTTAAAATATCTTTTTCATTTCATCATGCTGAGATATCCTTTGTCAGGCCATTGATTCGCATTTTGTACGACGCGAAGATGTTCGATCTGTTGACCACGAGCCGGACGCAGCCCCAGACGTTCCGCCAGCAGGACGATTTTCTTGCTGTTTTTCTGCCGTTCGAGCTCAGCCATGCGGTATTGCAACTGCTTATCCAAATCCGAATTGTCACGCTCAATGCGCAGAATTTCTTTTTTCAGATTCTTGATATCGTGATTTTTGTTGACCAGCACAAAAGCCACTCCGACGATAGTGCCGACAATAAAACAGGTCACCACCAGCCAGGCCGCAAAATCCGAAAAACAATCGCCAATATTAACCGCAACTTTTGCCGGTCTTGCCAGCGTTGCCTTGGATGAATTCCCCATGTACAGCTTTCCTCCCTGAAAATAAATTCTCGACTTCTCTAAACTCGTTCAGCGGCCCGCAGTTTCGCGCAGGACGAACGCGGATTCCCGCGAAGTTCCTGCTCCGATGCAATCATCGGCTTCCGGGTAATGACTTGAAGAGACGGCACTTTCCCGCATACACAAAGCGGCATTCCCGGCGGACAGACACAATCCAATGCCGCCTGCCGGAAGAAATTTTTGACCATGCGGTCTTCGAGTGAATGAAAAGAAATGACCACAATTCGGGCTCCCTTCCCGGTTATTTCCATCGCAGCATCCAAAGCATCTTGCAGTTCATCCAATTCCCGGTTGACCGCAATGCGCAAAGCCTGAAAAGCGCGCGTGGCTGGTGGCAAACCATGCTGAAACTGGCGTCCGACAACTTTTTCCAGCAGTTCCGCCAGTTCTCCTGTGCGTTCCCAGGGGCGGCTTTGCCTGCGTTGCACAATGGCTCTGGCAATCGCTCTCGAGCGCCGTTCTTCGCCATATTCGAAGAGGATATTGGCCAATTCCCGTTCTTCCAAGGTATTCAGCAATACTGCCGCAGTGATGGGGCTTTGCCGATCCATCCGCATATCCAGAGGTGCATCGAAACGGAAGGAGAAGCCGCGTTCCGGAGTATCGATCTGAGGCGAAGAAACGCCCAGGTCAAGCAACACACCATCCACACTTTTCCAGCCATGATCCCGGGCCAGCTCCTCCAGTTGTGAAAAGCGTCCTTTAACCGCGTGAAACCGCCCGCCGAAGGATTGCAGATTTTCCTGCGCAGCCTCGAGTGCCGTCTGATCGCAATCGATTCCCAATACCTCGCATTCCGGCAGAGTTTCCAGCAGTTTCCGGGTATGGCCCCCACCACCCAGAGTTCCGTCGATAAAACGCCGCCCGCCATTTTCTGTCAGCAGGCTGACCGCTTCATTAAGAAGAACTGACTGGTGTTTGAATTCCATGTTTCTAATTGAGATTTCCAAAAAACAATGAACAGAGCGAACCCCGTACCGTATTGTCTTAAATCGGCATTTTTCCACTGTTTGACTGCGCATTGGCACGTTCTTCTATGCGCTGCAGCAGATCCAGACTCATGTCGCTGGGATTGGTCAGCTCCTGGCGATGTTCCGGTGCAACAATCGTACCACAGAAAATGGCGCCCAGAAAAACGGCTTTGCTGCCGATTTCCGCGTGCGCAGCCAAAGCCGGATCCAAGGCAAAACGCCCCTGCTTGTCAAGAGTGACAATTTGCAGTTTTGAAGCGATATCCTCACAAGCTCCCATCCCGTCGCCATCCAGAACGGATATTTTTTCCGCACTTTCGAACAATCGGGAGGCGCGGTCTTCCGTTATGACAAAAATACGGTGATTACGCCCGGGAATCAGGAAAAACTGGGTGTTTTCGTCATCGGTAGACAAACGCCAGCTTTTGGGCATGGCAAGGCGCCGCTGCCCATCGACTGCAACCGGATGAGTCCCGGAAAAAAAGCGTTTGCGAATGACTGAAGCTTGTTCCATATACAACAACCGGAAAGGAAACCTGACCCCGATCTCCTAATTCACCCTACCAACCCCATTTCTCCCCTTTTTTCAACTGTCAATACCCTAAATTAGGTGTCCAATCCCATTCTGCAAACGCCTTTCCCCTTTTTTCTCATCTTTTTTTGAAGTTTTTTTTTGAACAACGAAAAGACGCGAAAGGACACGAAATAAAAATCATGGAATCTGCTTTGACTGAGAGAGTGCAACGTTATTCCCATGATTTTTTTTTCGTGTCCTTTCGCGTCTTTTCGTTGTTCAAAAAACTGCCCCTGTCCCCTGAAACAGAAAAGCCGCTGCCAGGAATGCCTGACAGCGGCTTGTTGGGTTGCATCAAACTTGTTTGCTTATTCCGTTATTTTGAAGCGGAACTGCTTCAGTTCGGTATCGTAATCGATCTCGATTTGCTACCCCTCAATGATTTCGCCGCAAATGATCATCCGTGACAGTGGATTTTCGAGTTGCCTCATGGATGATATAAATAGAGGGCATCGATCATTCACGTCCTTGGGCTTCCCCTTACTCGCCCCAGATTTCGACTTCTGAGAGTTCAAGCAGACCTGTCTCACGTTTTGGAATCAGGATTGTCAACTCTTTGCAACGATGCTGAGGAAATAAAACGGTACTCCGATTCACTGCTCCGCTTCCTCCTCCTTTACCATTGAACGAAGAACCGTCTGGAAGGCTAATTTTATAATCTGGAAGCTCGCCAGAATAAAAGAGATGAATAGTGCTGATTTTTTTCTCCTCTGCAAACCAGAAGGTGATTTCAACTGGGTCCAGCTTGCTCCAACCAGCAGTAAACAATCCCCAGTGAAGCTTTCCGGACTTGACCAGCTCCTCATTTCGCCGATTCCAGATATCCCCTGCCGTGAACGCCTTTAAGCGGTTCGTCAGATTTCCTTCTGCAAAAGAGATATTTTCACTTAACACTTGCTCTGCCGGAAAATCAGGGCGGAGATTATAGCTATAGGAGTCGCCCTTATTCGTGTTGTTAGCGGCATGAATGTACTGGTTCATCCAGAAGTATCCGTTGTTTCCTGTCAGACATTTTTCCGTGAATTTTGGGGGCTCTTCAGGAGCTGCGGGAAAGGTAAAGCGCCAGAACGGATAATTGAAATGAGCGCCAGCATCGTTTAGTTCCTGCCTGATTTTCTCCAGAAATGCAGCATCATAAGCGGAATAGTTTTTAATCGGTTCGGTGAAGAAGCGCGCCTTCCGGAACAGCTTTTCGCGTTCCTGCGCTAACAAGGTCCCATCTGTATGAAAAGAGAAGGCTTCCAGATCAAAGGAGAGAATTTTACCTCCCTGATCAAGATAGGCCTGAAGCGATGCAACCGTTGCCCGGTTCTGAATTTTGGAATCTGCAATCAGGATCAGCGGATAATCCTTCAGATTCACGTCACTATCTTCGATCTGAAGATCCGAAATATACTTGAAGGAGCATCCGAGTACTGGCCCGATCAGTGTAAAGAGATGATCATGGCGGTGAAGGTTGCAGTGTGATCTGCTCCAGGCAGTATCTGTGGAGACGAGAACCGCAAATTCCGGAGCAGGAAATTTGATCTTTCCGTCCTCACGCCATCTGCGAAGAGCCTGCAAAACAGCCTCATTTCTTGGAGGATGGCCGCTGTCATAGCGAAAAGGCGTTCCCTTTCCTGAGAGGGCGCCTAGATAGCTTGCCCACCAGAGCTGAAGACCAGAGGCTCCGCCACGGGCAGCCTCGCTCAAATAGGCGGTAACCTCAGCAGCGGAAAAGATCCCAGGATAGGATTCTAAATGGAGCGCGGGCCATGCCTCTTTTCCGGAAAGATCGCTCATCAACTTGACGATCATGGCAATTCTCTGAGCCTTCGGATTGCAGTCTGGCGAGACCTGCCCCGTCACGATATCGCAGTATTTTCCCCAGCGGCTGAATGGAGGGCTGATATTCCATCCAACATTATCGCTGGAGATGAACTTGAGATGGGGATACTGAGCAGAAAATTCATGGATATGTTTGTGATATTCCGTGATCCTGTCAAAAATCCAGCGACGAAAGGCAAGAAACTGGTAAGGCTCGTTGACAGCATCAATGGAGGAGGGAGAAGCATATTTCCCAAAACCATACTTTTCCCGGATCAACTCATCCGCAGCTTTGACTGCTGGTATCCCCTTTTCCTTGTCGCTGAAAAACCGGTACTGTACAAGATTCAGAACTTCATCGCCGGCGGAAATCCCCCAGATTCGACGCCCATCCTTTTCCAGAGCCTGCCGCAACTTGTCGAGAATTTTCAGTTCTGATTGTGGATTATACGGAAAGTCGGGATATAGGGTATACGGAGAATAGAGAGCGATCCCCACACCGCTCTTTTCTGCCCATTCGCGACGTTCAGCAGTAATATCGGAGGGAGGTACATAAAGATGCAGTCTGTTCTTTGCAAAACAGTCAAGGATTCCGGTTGTGGAATAAGGAAGGCCATACTGACGGGCTCCATCTGCGTTTCCCCCGCCCAGCGGATGAAACCAGATAAAAGCAGAATCCTTGCCCTCAATACCGTCCAGCACCTCTTTATATAAAGGTTTTTCAACACGGAAATACCGTTCACGTAGCCCCTTTCGCTTCGGAAGCCATGCTGACGTGACCATGGCAGCTGAAGATTTTTCACCGAAAGCGACCTGGACATATTCATCCCGGCTCAGATAGGAATTGACTGGAAGCCAGGTGGTGTATGTCACGCCCCCTGACAGGCGATGGTTCCTTGTCACATTGATCAGCCACTCCGGACGGACAGTTCCCACATCCAACGCAGGATCGTAGCCGACAGACTTCAGCGGAATGGAAATTCTGACTTTTGTACAGGTTTCCGTCCTTTCCAGCACCTTTGCCTCTGCACCGCTGTTCCAGTTCGGATCTGCCCCTACACCGTCCCATAGCGAGCCTTCCGCATTGACACAGAAATGCCAGATATCGCTGCCGTTGATATGGGAAATGAAAAATTCAAAGGAGTCATCCCGGAACACATTGCCGTCTTTATCTCGTTTCTGACTTTGAAGCTTCCGGTCAGAATGGTGAAGAAGAGAAACATCAAGAATCAGATTCTCTTTGCCGGCATCGAAAGAAAAAACGGTTTTTTCTTCCGGCAGTCCATGCCCGGGAAATTTTTTAAAATCGCCGCCGTTGAATCCAACTGACAGGGGAGGATGACCTTCCCGAATCTTCAGATCCCTGACAAAAACCCCTCCGGAAAACTCACCCCGGATGAAAAGGTTGACATGGTCAGTGTCATGCGATGTCCGGAAGGGGAACCGGACAAGCCGAAATTCCTCGTCGATGATAGCGGAATCAGGAAGATAAAGGCGATTGGTGATCTTGTAGGGATTGGAACGCACAAGGGCTAAATCCATTCGGAAACTGCCTTTTTCGACCCTGTTTTTGACATCTATCTCGAGCGTGTAATCCGTATCGGGGCGCACTATGATATTATGGCTGCGAGCGCGCTGATTCTGAATCGTATCGGAGGAAAATCCCGCCTCTTTCTCACCGCCAGCACATTTGCCGGAAGTCCCCTTCCCTTGCGACCAGAACCAGCCCCCTTGCTCGTGCTGGCTATGATCTTCCCGTTTGGAAAGATAAGGAGTCCCCTTTTTGGCCTCAAACTCATTGGACACAACAAGTACCCCGGCAGACTTTTTCGATGTCAAAACAGCTTCATAAAGAGCAGCGGAGTTGTTTGTCGTTCTGTCAGCCCTTTCTGCATGCGTAGCAACGCCGGAAAGAAGAAGCATAAGCAGAAAACAGTATTTCATAAGGAAGCACCTTTCCTTTCGGAAAAATCTCGGAAGGTTGTATCAATTCATGAGCTTAATATGCTGCCAGAGCACTTTGTTTAGCTTACAAAAACAAAGAGGTTCTCAATTATACGTCCAGACCCAGCTGCCGTCGCGGACAGGACGCCAAAGCGGTGCGTTCTGCCAATACATCTCCTGGCGGGAGATATATCGGACACTCCCGTCAAAGAGCGCAGCATTGGCACCGTTCTGGTGACGGGCATCGATTGTCCCGCCACTAGTGTTTTGCGAAAAGGGACGAATATTGATTGGATTTGAAAAAGAAATCCGATCCCAGTTATCGGAGTCAATGAATACTACCGGATTCCGATTGACGAGCATGCGCATCGATCTTTTGACAAAACGCACTGGATAATCGCCAAGAAGAAGAAGATTCATCCCGTACTGAATCCCTGCGGCAATATCCTCCTTTTCTGTATTGAATCTACTCTTAGCGGACAGGGAAGGCGTGGAAGGACAGTTTCTCTGTTTTCTGGAAAAATACTTATTCTGGAGGAAAATATCATAAAAATAGATCTTCGACCCGTCAGAAAGAGAGAAACGGTTTCCCATCATCCAGTCATCATTGTCATCAGCATAGAACTGTTCCGCCATATTGAGGCTCTTCAGATTGTTCTGACAGAACGAACTCTTCGCTTTCGCTCTTGCTGAGTTCAAAGCGGGGAGCAACATGGATGCAAGGATGGCAATAATGGCAATCACGACCAGGAGTTCAATCAAAGTAAAACACGGCAGGCTCATCCGGGACGGGGAACAAGAGAAAATTTTTGATCTTCGATGCATGATTATTTCCCTTTCAGAAAAGAATTCCGAACTGTTGTGACATGCCATGATTCGACTCCTTTTTTGAAAATTCCTGATGAATGTTCCTTTATGCAATTCAATATCCGGTGTTTTACAGCCCGTTCAAAACAGGCATGCGGAATGCTCGATTCTGAACTCAAAGGCAACCTCCAAAGAAGTTTTCTCAGGCATTTTGGAGAACAGAGAATGACGCTGTAACTGAAAATTCCCATATTGGCACTGCCTGCTAAAATGAATGAGCAGGTCGGAAACCAGCATTTCCATCCCCGGTCCAGTTGTTTCTGCCTATGGAATTGCCGAGAATGACTTCTCCAGGAATACTGTTCACGAAAGGAACACTCTCCCGTCTGCCCATCCGGGTGACAAGTTCGGCAGCGAGAGAACCCATTTTTCGCAGAGAAACCCGTATAAAGCAACCTGTTTTATCGCTCATACTGTCATTCAGGTCCACGGCAATGACAGAGATATCCCCCGGAATTTTTCTGCCGCAGGCAGCAACCGCTTTCAGCAGATTCGAGTAGTAGATCGCATTACAAAGATAAGCAGTAGTATGGTTCAGAGTGTTATATAACGGCTGCAAATCAGCATTTGGGATTGCCTCTAAAATCACGATATTGCCCCGGCAGTGATGGAAATCGCAGGCTTCCACAAAGCTTTTCTTGCGTTGCACAGCAAAGAAGGAGTCCAAATTAAAATCAACGAAGGAAACGGATTCATGTCCCAGTTGCTTCAGAATCCTGACTGCGGAAGAAAAGGCGGAGCGACTGTCAAAACAGACAAGAGGGACTCCGGGAACTTCACGCTCAATCATGATTTGGGGAATCTTCAGCGTTTGAAGTTCGGCGGCAAGGGCGCAGGATTGAGTAGAGCCTCGCACCCAGATCAGCCCGTCAAAACGAAATTTCCGGTAGTCATCCAGCAGGGTAGCCACAGGAACCTCGCTACTGCTGCTGTGGACAATGCAACCATTCGCTTTGGCAAATTCCTCCACCCCTGCCATGATATTTCTGTCAAAAGCATCGATAAACTCAGCTTCCTTGAGCATGATGCGAAGCTGATCTGTCTTCCGGGGACGAGACTCCCGCTCCTCCTCTGAAAGCACAGAGCTTCCGATTCCTTTGCTGGTCTCAATCAGATTGTTTTCTGCCAGACATTTCAACGCTTTCCGGATGGAATTTCTGCTGGCCTGATATTCCCCGCACAGTTCCGACTCGGATGGAAGCATACTCCCTGAAGGATAATACCCTGAAAAAATCTTTTCCTGCAGCTTTTTTTCCAGCTGCTTGTAAAAGGCATTCGCTGACATTTTACGGAACATTCCTGTATCTCCCTGTTCCTCTTTTTTATTAAAATAGCATTACAGAAAAAAAA
>JAQVUB010000450.1 GCA_028699735.1 Lentisphaeria bacterium
AACGATTTTCAGCAAGCGTAAATCTGAAAAAAGCTATGATTCTCCGGACAGTTTGCAATCGGTGGGCTGGACAAAAGCGCGAAGGATGCAGATTACCAGGCCGGGTTCTCCTTTTGTCCTCGAGAATGGCGCCACTCTGCCTTTTGTCGAGGTCGAATATGAAATCTACGGTGATTCACGCGTGGCCCAGGACAATGTGATTCTGATTACGCATGCGTTGTCCGGGGATGCCCATGTTGCTGGATGGGACAGTCAGACCCGGAGCAACGGGCGAGTCTGGCGACAGAACAAACCCGGCTGGTGGGATGCGGTTGTCGGCCCGGGAAAAGCCATCGATACCAATCGCTTCTGTGTCATCTGCGCCAATGTATTGGGCAGCTGTTATGGTACGACCGGGCCTTCCAGCATCAATCCGGAGACCAAACAGCCCTGGGGACTGCGTTTTCCTGCGGTGACCGTGGGGGACTGGGTCGAAATGGAAAAGGCGCTTCTGACCCGTCTGGGCATTTGTCAGCTGTATGCGGTCTGCGGCGGATCGCTGGGCGGGCAACAGGCTATCGAATGGGCATTGCGCTATCCGGACTGGGTCGGCAAATGCGTCATCCTGGCCTCCGGCCCGAAGCTGCCGGCGCAGGGGCTCGGCTTCAATATGGTTGCACGACATGCCATTATGCATGACAAGGACTTTGCCGACGGTGATTACTACGATGGCACGCCGCCAAGCCGGGGGCTGGAAGCAGCACGAATGCTCGGACACATCACCTACCTCTCCGGAAAAGGGATGGATCGAAAATTTGGACGGGCCAGGCTGGCAAAACCGGGCGCAAACACCCAGTTTGGAACCGAGTTTGAAGTGGAAAGCTATCTAAGCTACCAGAGCAAAAGCTTTGTTGAACGCTTTGATGCCAACAGCTATCTTTACATTACCAGAGCGATGGATCGCTACGACGCAGCCCATGCCTGGGGGAAAGGCGACCTGATCGAAACTTGCCGTCGCATCGAAGCGGAAATGCTCGTCGTCTCATTCTCCAGCGACTGGCTTTATCCACCCGATGAATGCCGGGATTTTGTCGATGCCATGCTGAAGGCTCAGATTCCGGTCACCTACGTCGAAGTGGAAAGTGCATCCGGGCATGATGCTTTTCTGGTCGATACCGCCCCGGTCGGGCGTTTGTTGCGCGCTTTTCTGCTGGCCCCCAGCCGGAAACGGAAAACAGCAAAAACCGTCACAGGAGGGCAGCCATGAACAACGACCAGGAACAAATTATAGCGCCCGGTTTGCTGAAAATTCTGCAGGGTCTTGGTGTCAATTCCAGTTCGGAAGAGTTGCGCAAACTACTGCAAAGAGCAGACTATATTCAGCGTAAACATGCCCGGACATCTTCGGAATTGAGCGCCCGTTGGCAGGATGGCGTCATTGAAAAATTGATTGCTGCGGGCAGTTCGGTTCTTGATATCGGTTGCGGGGATGGCGACCTGCTTACCCGTCTTGCGGAAGAACGTCAGGCTTTTGTGCAGGGTGTGGAATTGGATGAAGAGTCGGTTATCCGCTGCATAGAACGGGGCTTGCCGATCTATCACAGCGACCTTGAAAAGGGGCTGGGATCCTTCCAGAATGACAGCTTTGATTATGTCATCCTGCAG
This sequence comes from Lentisphaeria bacterium, assembly GCA_028699735.1. Lineage (GTDB taxonomy): Bacteria > Verrucomicrobiota > Lentisphaeria > Oligosphaerales > Oligosphaeraceae > JAQVUB01. Next base: position 1,645 of record JAQVUB010000450.1, read on the forward strand.
AATACCGTTCAGACCCTGCATAATCCGCTGAAGGTATTCCGGGAGATGCTGCGCATCGGGAAACAGAGCGTGATCTCCTTTCCGAATTTTGCCCATTGGCTGGTGCGCCTGGTCTTCAGCCTGGGCGGGCGCATGCCGGTCACCCCGTCGCTGCCTTATAATTGGTACGACACCCCGAATATCCACCTCTGCAGCATCGAAGACTTCCTCGACTGGTGCCGCAAAGACCAGGTGCGTATCGAGGTCTCCTGGGTGCTCGTCGAGGGAAAAGTCCTCGAATACCGCCCGGAACATAACCTGACTGCCGAAGAGGCTGTCTTCCTGGTGACCGGGAAAAAATAATGGTTGGACGGAACACGGACGGAACACGGACGGGACACGGACGGGACACGGACGGAACGCGGACGGGACAGCTTAGGAGCGAGTATTATGTCTGAGGGTAAATCAATCTGGATCATAGCCGGGGAGGCATCCGGGGATGACTATGGCGCGCGTCTAGCGGAGGCTCTGAAGTTGCAGCAGCCAGCGTTGCAGCTCAAGGGGATGGGCGGCGACCAGATGCGCAAGGCCGGCGTGGAAACGGTTATCGATGCCAGCGATCTGGGGATTGTCGGTATCCTTGAGGTTTTCCGGCATCTCCCTTTGTTTATCCGCTTTTTTCGCGGTCTGGTTGAACAAATCCGGCAGGAACGCCCTGATGCTGTTGTGCTGATTGATTATCCTGGGTTCAATATTCGTCTTGCGCAACGTCTTCGCCGTCTGCATATTCCAGTGGTTTACTATATCAGTCCGCAGGTCTGGGCCTGGAAAAAAGGGCGTATTCCAAAAATTGCCGCGTCGGTGACACGCATGCTTTGTATCTTTCCCTTTGAGCCGGCTGTCTATGCCGGTACCGGGATGCCTGCTGAATTCGTCGGACATCCCTTGCTGCAAATTCTAGAGCCATGGCGGAAAAACGCGCAAAAGCGCGATGACAATCTGGTGCTCCTGCTGCCAGGCAGCCGCAGCGGTGAACTGCTGCGCCTGCTGCCAGTCCTGCTGGAGACCGCAAGCTTGCTGCACCGGCAACGACCCGAACTGCATTTCGAAATACCCCTGCCGAGACAAAGTACCCTGCTACTGGCACAACAAATTATTGCTGAACAGAAACTTCCCGCCGATTTTCCGGAAATTGCCTTTTCGGTGGGTCGCACGCGTGAGCGGATGACTGCAGCGGTTGCCGGCATAGCCGCCAGCGGTACAGTCACCGTGGAGGCAGCGATTCTGGGCTTGCCGCTGGTAGTACTTTATAAAGTTAATTGGCTTACCTGGCAGATTGCAAGGAGACTTGTCAAACTCCCTTATATCACCATTGCCAACCTGGTTACCAACTCCTGCGTCTA
>JAQVUB010000451.1 GCA_028699735.1 Lentisphaeria bacterium
GGTTTTGCCCATAAAACGATTATGGCTTAAATTATGACTAAACACGCCTGAATGTAGAGGCATCAAGTTGAGATCATTAGCCGCCGTCCAAGCTACTATCCCATAACTTCTTGTTTCTGAAAGATTTTTTGAAAATTAATCCACAAGCCATTGGCATACAAGTTCTTGTCCGACCGATCTTGGATGGGATCGAAGACCTCCCCAGCAACTTACCACTTACTATTTACAACTTACAACTTACATGGGTTGTGGACGCCAGTCCACACCGTGTATTCCGTGGTTAAAAAAATTATGACGTAAAATATTGCTAAAAAGCAAATTTGTCAATTGGATTGACCAAGATACATTACAGTTAATGCAAGGAGAGGCACCAACATGACACAGGAAGAAATAGCCAAAAAACTTGGAGTTTCTCAGAGTTCTGTATCGCATGTATTGCGTGATCCAGCTACCAACCGCGTATCGAAAGATGTGAAGGAGAAGATCATTGGGCTTTTGAAATCGCCAGCGGGTTCTGGCCGTCATTACAGGCGGCCCACTTGGAATCTTGGCTATCTGGTAGATTCGCTTCAGAATTTGAATCACAGTTTTTATGCCCTGGCTCTTGCTGGTATAGAACAGCAGGCGGCTGATGAATATTATAATGTCATTGTGGAAAGCTACCGCAGTAAAGAAATCAGGATGCTGTCTGAGAGACGTGTGGATGGTGTCATCGTCCGTTCAGGCCTGGCTTGGGAAACGCTGCGAAAGAAGGACAATGAATTGCCAATCGTCTTGCTGAATTGTTCGCAGCCGATATTGAATTGCGACATGGTGATGCCAGACAATCGGGGAGGCATGTTCAAGGCATTGGAATATTTAAGTCAGCATGGCTGCCGCAAGCCGCTCTTTGTCGGCGCGCAACCCGACTATTCGGTCTACAGTTGCAACTATGCCGAACGCCGCGATGGATTTTTGGAGGCGGCGCGAGTGTATGGCATGGAGACCTCTGAAATCTGCATTGCTGGGGCAGTATCCCCGGAGTCCATGGAAGCAATCAAGCGCCAATTGGAGGCGCTTGATCATCCTTTCGATGCCATTGTTGCGGTGAACCACCTTTATGCTGTCTTGGCTCATTCGATTTTCCCAAATCACTCAGTTATCGCCGGTGACAACAAGAAATTTCCCGACTATTCCGATGAAGGCATCGCTGTACTGGAAATGGATGTCTTTGCGATGGGCAAAATCGCGGCAGAGATGCTGCTCAAACGCTTGCATTCACCGAAGCGTCCATTTGTTCGTATCAACTGCGATATGCTTCTTAAGGAGGCTTCCAAATGAAGAATCTCAAGTTGGAGCCGGAAAATTTTCGTGGGGCGGTCGGGCTTTTTCCCACAAAACCACGTCTGTACGCTGATGGCATACGCCCGGGCGAGCTGGGCATGGCTTTACGCACAGGCATAAACGAGCAGAATCAAGGAGAAGTTGAAATGACTGATTTTGTGAAAGAGTATCTGAACGAGCTTGAGAATCGAATGGAGAAGATTCTGAATGAGCAAAAGCCCATGCTTCTCCGTGCTGCCCGCATGGTTGCCGACCAGATCAAGCAAGACAAGCTGGTCTATGTTTTCGGCAGTGGCGGGCATTCCAACATGATGGCTGAGGAAATGTTCCATCGCGCCGGCGGTTTTGCCTGCGTAAGCCCGGTCTTTGCAGACGCCATCCGCATCCCGCACATTCCCTTCGGCGAACGCTGTGCCGGACTTGCCCCATACATTCTGGACGCCTATAACATTGGCAAGGACGATCTGCTGATTCTGGTCAACGGCTATGGCATCAATCCGGTCACCATAGAGACCGCATTGGAGTGCCAGAAGCGCGGTGTGAAGGTCATTGCCGTCACCTCAACGGATTATGCAGAAAAACTGCCCAAGGACTTCCCGGGGCGCCATCCTAGTGGTAAGAACCTGCATGAAATGTTTGCTGTCACCTTGCTAACCTATATGGAGTATGGCGATGCCATTCTGCAAATGCCGGGTATTGCAAGCAAAGTCGGTGCCTATTCGACATTTGGTAACGCCTTCATTTGCAATAGCATTGTCATCTATGCCTGCGAAATGCTGGTCAACGACGGCATTGAACCGCCAATAATCAATTCAATCAACGTTGAAGGCGGTCTGGAAAAGAACCAGAAGCTTTACGCAAAATATCGTCCGCTGATCAAATGGCTCTGAGCACTGAAATTCGAATTGCCAATGAGGAATGGGAAGCCGTTGCCACAGCGCATGGGGCGCAGGTGCTTTCCTTCCGTTCCCGCTTGCCGGAGGCGCATCCCATTCTTTGGCTTGGCAAAAAGGCTGATTTTTCGCCTGGATCGGCCATTCGTGGCGGAATTCCGCTTTGTTGGCCATGGTTCGGGGCAGCGCCCCAACCTGGGCTTCCCGTGAATGGAATGGTCAGAACTGAGCAGTGGACATTGGCGGAATATACTGGTATTTCTGCCAAATACTGTATAAGGCAAATCTTTGACGAAACCCAGTTTGAATTGTCACTTTCAGTAGCGCTTTCAACTAGGCTGGAACTTGAGCTGGCTTGCACTTCGCTTGGGAGCAAGGCAGTCAGAATTGAATGTGCTTTCCATACTTATCTTGCAGTGGGTGATGTGGATCACATATCCGTTTCTGGTCTGCAAGGGCATGAGGGCGAGGACTTTGCTTCCGGGGAAAAGTTTGTCTGGCGTGGGGAGTTTGTTCCAAGTGGGGAATGCCGCAAACGGTTCCCCAGAGTGTCAGCAGCGGAACTTCACGACAAAGTCTGGCATCGAAAAATTCGCTTGGAATCCACCATTGGAAGCGGATGTTTCCTGTGGAATCCTGGCGCTGAGCGTTGCGCGGGCTTCGCCGATATGGAAAAGGATGAATACAGGCGCATGTTCTGTATCGAAAGCACATTTGCAGGAGACGATGCCTGGCGCATAAAACCGGGGGAAACGCGTCAGCTGAAAATGAGCCTGTCAGAGCATCCAGAATGATT
>JAQVUB010000452.1 GCA_028699735.1 Lentisphaeria bacterium
AAGATTTTTAAAAAGTAGCGCAACCGTCCCGGTTGTGATAGCTGTATATTCGCCCACTTCCGAATAAGCTCGGGTGCAGTAGGCGGCTTCTGCCATTTGGAAATTGTCCCCTGCAGTTTTATTGTTCTTCGGTTTTTTTCTTTGGTGCGATATAGCGGCATTTTGGGAATGCGGAGCATCCAACAAAGGGACGTCCACGCCCCATGCGCTGCACCAGGGGGGCTCCGCAGTTCGGGCACTTTTCGTCAAGCTGCTTAGGCTGCAGGGAAATGCCACCAAGCGAGCCGGCCTTTTCCTTGAAATCAGGAATCTGTTCCGAATATTTACTGAGCAGTTTGACCAGCGCGGCGACCTGACGTTCACTTAAACTCCCCTTCTGACGAAACTGATTTTCAAGGGAGTTGACAAATTCCCGGTCATCATAAACGCGTTTCCCTTTGCCGGATGGCTCACGCCAGGTCTGAATCTGAGCAGTCATCCCCAGCAGCATCTTGATTTTCTCCACTTCCTCAGGAGAGGCCGCTGCCGCCGCAACCGGAGCCCCATTCTCGCTTGTCGCTGCGGTATTAGTACCCTGCTGCCAGCCCAGAGCCGTAGAGAATTCGGCATAGCCCTCAATTTTACCGGCGTATTTGGCGGCCAGCTTGCTCAAAACGAGAATCTGTGCTTCAGTCAAGCTGCCACCACCTTGAGCCTGGCGATGCAGTGACCGGAAGAATTTGGCATCATCATAGACACGTTTGCCGCGTTTGACCGGCTTTTCCCATTCGATTTTATCCATTGCCTCGAGCAGTTTCAGCAGTTCCGGAGGCAGTTCCTGGGTTATTTTTTCAGGCTTGCTTTTGCTGGCGGCCACGGCATTTTTCACCTGCTCTTCCAGTCCGGATTCCTTGATTACTGTCAGAAAATCCGTGTTGTCGGCAGCGTATCTGCCAAAGGTATTGAGCAGTGCTTTCCATTGCCGTTCGGTCGGCACCTTTTTTTCAGCCAGCTGTTTACGGATGCTGGTAATGAACTTGCCATCATCATAAACATTGCGGCCTTTTTTAACCGCTTCCGCGTAGACAAAGTCTTTTGGGAAGAGGCGGTTCAGCAGGCTTTCCAGCTCTTTGCCGGGAATCGGTGCCCCCGGCTGAATTTCACCATGCCCCATCCAGCTCTGCAACTGCTGATAAAACTTTTTCAGCATCGCCACCCAGTCCAGATCGCCCTCTTCAATCTTGTCAAGCTGATCCTCCATCTCTGCAGTAAAACCCACATTGAACAAATCCGGCATCTGCTGAACCAGAAAATCATTCACCTCAAAACCAAGTTTTGTAGGAGCCAGGCTGCTTTTCTCCTTGTTCACATATTCGCGTTCGAGAATGGTATTGACAGTGGCAGCAAAGGTGCTGGGGCGCCCAACGCCATTCTGCTCGAGGGCTTTCACCAGCGAGGCTTCGCTGTAACGGCTTGGCGGACTGGTGAAACACTGCTCCTTCAACAACTCGAGAAGCTCACAGAGTGACCCGGGATTGAGCGGCGGCAATACCCCGCCCAAATTGTCCATCTCATCCTCGTCGCCGATATCTTTCATGCTGTAAACCGCAAGATAACCCTGAAATTTGGTCTCTCGAGCCGCCGCCCGGAAGGTGCATACGATGCCGGGCTTGAGAACTTTTTTATCCTCAGTGACGGGCAACTTCAACGTCGCAAGCTCTCCTTCGGAGCTTTCGATTTCGATGACATGATCCAGCTGCCGGGCAGGCGACATCTGGCTGGCCACAAAACGGTTCCAGATAAGGCGGTAAAGCTTCAGCTGCGGCCCGCTCAGATAGGGACTCAGGCTGTCCGGCGTGCGCTTGATATCGGTCGGACGGATGGCCTCATGCGCTTCCTGAGCACTTTTTCTGGAACGGTATACATTCGGTTTTTCCGGCAGATAGTCACCACCAAAGGTTTTCCGGATAAACTCTGCGGCCTCCTCCTGAGCCTCTTTGGCGATGCTGACCGAATCGGTACGCATGTATGTAATCAGACCGGAAGCTGCCCCCTTGCCAATTTCGACACCTTCATAGAGTTCCTGGGCAACCCGCATCGTCTGGGTGGTACCGAACTTCAGATAGCTGCCGGCGGCCTGCTGCAGGGTGCTGGTGATGAAAGGCGGAGGCGCATACTGCTTGCGCGGGTTCGAGGTGACCTTGGCGACTTTGTGAACGACTCCGGCACTCTGCAACGCATGCTCGAGAAGCTCAGCGGTTGCGGCATCCGATACGACCGCTTTTTCACCATTCAGACGGGACAGGCGGGTTTTCAGGCGGGTTTTTGGTTCCGGGGTCAAAAACATCGCATCCAGGTTCCAGTATTCTTCCGGCTTAAAAGCCTGAATTTCGCGTTCCCGCTCGACGATCAGGCGCAAAGCGACGGACTGGACGCGTCCGGCACTGGTACCCCTGCCAACATGTCGCCAGAGCATGGGGCTGACCTGATATCCAACCAGACGGTCAAGCACCCGACGAGCCTGCTGGGCATTGACTAAGTCCTCCGCAATCTCACCGGGATGACTCAACGAATTCCGGATGGCATTCTGGGTGATTTCATGGAAGGTGATGCGATGAAAAGGCCCTTTTGTTGCATTTTGCAAAATCGCCTTGAGGTGCCAGGCGATTGCTTCCCCCTCACGGTCAGGGTCGGTTGCCAGATACACTTTATCAGCCTGCGCCGCCGCCGCGCGCAAGGATTTGATGACCTTTTTCCCGTTCAGGGTTAATTCGTAATCCGGACGGAAATCATCGTTGATATGCACACCCAGCTCACGCAGAGGCAGATCCCGCACATGACCCATCGAGGCCAGTACATCGACTGCCGACCCCAGAAAACGACCTATCGTTCTTGCCTTGGCCGGAGACTCGACCACGACTAATGTTTTGCTCATCTTGTATTCTCCAATTTTTTTCTCTCGCAAATTTCTTGCTGCAAAATATATCCCCTTAAACCCGAACTAATATCCAATCCGGCAAAATTTCGTGC
>JAQVUB010000031.1:0-10573 GCA_028699735.1 Lentisphaeria bacterium
AGAGGAAATTGCCTCGCTGGCACTTTTTCTGGCCTCCGATGAATCATCCTATCTGAACGGAGCGATCATCACTGCCGACGGAGGAATTACCATCAACGGCGACCTGTCACGTGTCCCCACTTGACCGGCAGTACAGACAACCTTATTGACTATGAGCCCCTGAAAAAAAATCGGGCTACTATACTTCAAATTCTTGTTATACTCGTTTAGGTTGAAATTCAGACTTTCTTGTTCCGTTCTGGCCGCTCTCATGATGATTTTCGGACAGGAACTACCTCAACTCTGACTGGCTAAGGTTGCGAACGCAAAATTCACTTTTTTTAACCACGAAAATCACAAAAAGGCTTGGGGTGGACTGGCGCCCACAACCTATGTAAGTTGTAAAGGGTAAGTTGTAAAGGGTAAGTTGTAAATGGTAAGTTGTAAAGGGTAAGTTGTAAAGGGTAAGTTGTAGACGCCAGTCCACCCCAAGTTTTTTCGTGTCTTTCGTGGTTAAAAAAATCAGGCTTTGCAGTGGCGTTTGCGCACCTTGGCGGCAGCGTTTTTGACACCGGCAATCATGTCATTGACATTCTCTTCAGTCAAACGCGGATGCATTGGCAGATTGAGTTCACGCTTGTAGAAAAATTCGCTGGCCTTCGGGCACTGATTGGGATCATAGCCCATGCGCTGCAGGCCGGTGAAGTGGAAAGTGGGCTGATAATGCAGAATGCCCTGCACACCCTCTTCCTGGTAAAGCACGCGCATGAATTCATCACGGTCGCCGCCAAGTTCCTTCTCATTGACACAAAGGGTGTAGAGATGGTAAACGTGGAGGCTGTCTGCCGGCTCATAAACAGTCTCTATGCCAGCTACACCAGCAAGCCCGGCATTGATCTTGTGACCAATCGCACGACGCTTCTCAGTCAACATCGTCAGTTTGTCCATCTGACAGCAGCCAACTGCCGCCTGAATTTCATTCATGCGGTAATTACTGCCCCAGTGCCCATTCCAGGGAATGACGTCAAAATGCGCCGGCATCCAGTAATCCATTGCAGAAGTTTTTTTACAAACGATCTTATCGCCGAAACTCCATTCGGTTTTGCTCTGATCCCAAGGCTGTGTATTGTTCATACAGCGCAGATTCTGAATCCCTTTAGCATACTCATCGTTATTCGTCGTGAGCATGCCGCCTTCCCCGCAGGTGGTGATGTTCTTCAACGAATGGAAGGAGAACGCGCCGGCATCACCAATCGTTCCGGCAAAACGCCCTTTGTAGGTCGCCCCGGTCGCATGCGCACAATCCTCAAGCACCTTCAAATTGTGCTTTTTCGCCAGTTCCATGATCGGATCCATATCCACCATCAGACCGGCATAGTGCACCACATAGATCGCCTTCGTCTTGCTGGTGATCTTTTTGGCGACTTCGGCCGGGTCAATATTGAAAGTGCGCGGATCAATATCAGCAAAAACCGGAATACCGCCCTCTTTCAAAATCACCAGCGAGGTGGCAACAAAGGTATTCGGAGTCACAATCACTTCATCACCAGGCTTGATGTCAAACAGCTGCGTGACCACATGCATCCCGGTCGTACAGTTCGAACAGGCAAAAGCATGCTTAACCTTGTGATACTCGGCAAACTTCTTCTGAAATTCCTGAGTCTTCGGACCCATCGTCAGAGAATCCTGAGACATCGCTGCCAGAACCGCATTGCGCTCCGCATCATCATAAATACTGCCCATGAATGCATAAGGCACCTTCAATTTGATGCCGTCATCGGTCGCGTACGAACTGGTAATCCCACCCTCGGTCTTGCCACCCGTAAAATGCTTTTTGTCAATGTCCATCGCCTTTTCTCCTTTTTCATATAACCCGTAACCAGCCCGGAATATCCTCCGGAAAATGGCTCACTGCCAACACTTGCTTATTATATTGCATGTGCCCAAAATGGCAAAATTTAAAATAAAGATTCTTTAATTTCCAGTATTTTTGCAGGATTAAAGTACGCCACCGTAATATAAAATCAATAAAAATTGCAATTTAACAAGCTAAATAAGACTTTTTTTTCGTTCCTTTTCGTGCTTTTCGTGGTTAAAAAAACAACTTACGAACTCGTGCACGACAGGATATGTTCGAGGATTTCGACTTTCATTTCGCTGACTTCGATTTTTTTTCCCAGGGGTGCTGGCAAGGTGAGGTGGAGTGTACCTCCGAGGTGTTCGCGGAATTCATCGAGTCCCTCGAGCAGCTTCAGACGCCCCTGCCGGTTTTTTTTCTGCAGAAGCGGATCGGCTGTAGGCAATCCACAGTTTTGCAAGGCATGAAGGCAGAATTCCGCATCCGCGTTGGAGATTAATCCGACAGCTGCGGCATATTTAAGGTCGATTGCGATTCCAATGCTGACCGCTTCGCCATGTTTAAGAGCAAAACGGCTCATGCTTTCCAGTTTATGAGCGGACCAGTGTCCGAAATCCAGCGGACGAGCCGAGCCAAATTCAAAGGGGTCGCCCCCATTTTGAATATGCTGCACATGCAAAGCGGCACAGCGCTTCAGCATATAGGCCATGACTGACAAATGCCGCCCCTGAAGCGGTCGGGCGTGTTTTGCCAGCCAGTGAAGAAAAGGCAAATCTTCAATGATGGCGACCTTGAAGGCTTCCGCAATGCCGCAGAGCCAGTCCCGCTGCGACAATGTCGTCAGAAAAACCGGATCATTAATTACGCCAAGCGGCGGCGCAAACACCCCGGCCAGATTTTTGACCCCGCCCAGATTGCAGCCATTTTTTACCCCGACCCCGGAATCACATTGCGCAAGGGATGTGGTCGGAAAGCGCAAAAGGGCAATGCCACGATGGAAAAGGGCGGCGCCCAAACCAACCGCATCCAGAAAAGCCCCGCCCCCGATTGCCCAAATCTGTGACTGACGGCACAGGTGCACTTTCTGAGCCGTCACCATGACTTTCTGCGGCACTCCCAAGCCCCTTTTGCAGATTTCCCCTCCAGGCAGAAGCTGGGGTTCTCCACGCAAAGAAACCAGATCCGCATGCGCATGGCACCAACGGACAATATCGCTGGCCACCTCCGGCCAGGCGGCGGCAAACCCTTCGTCGAGAAAAACCAGTACCGGCACCGGTCGCAACGCAAAGCAGGATTCACGCAGAAAAGCTTCCAGCGTGGAATCTGCCCCTGTGAAAATTTGCTTTCCCCAGCAGACGGGATATTGATAGGGAATAGCAAAATGGTTGACAATTTGTTCAGACATGATCTTCAATAGTCGTAGGTCAATAAAGCTTTTTTTAACAACGAAAGACACAAACGACCCGAAAAAAATCATGGGATAAACAACGCATTCCCGCAGTCAAAGCAGCTTCCCATGAAATTTTTTCGGGTCGTTTCGTGCTTTTCGTGGTTAAAAAACAGTTTTACTGTTTCAGGTTCATAAAACCGCTCAAGGGGCTGCCCTTCTTGTAATCCGCCGGAATTTTCAGCAGTTCAGGATCCACCTTGCCGGGTTTAAAGTCTTTGAAGACCATGCTGACCTGCATGCCCTTCTCCTCAAGCAAACATTTAACCGGAAGATTGTCCCCTTTTTTCAGCCAAATGCTTATGACCTTGCCATTCGGATCGGTCAAATTCTTCTTCTGACAGGAAATCCCGTTGACCGTATCGGTACCAACGTCGTCTATTTTATATTGCTCCTCGGTGTAGACCTGACGCGGAGACGGCGGCAGCTCTGTATACACTTTCTGGTTGGGACTGAGCATATAGATTTTCGTCGTTTCCCCTTCGGTCAAAGCAAGCGTAGTCATCGTGCCAAAGCCGCCGGGCATCTCCATTTCATAACGCATGCCGGATTTACTGACAAACATGCGGGAATTCATCACCATCGCAGCTTCCTCACCTCCGGCGCTGATCTCCACCTGAGCGGAAAATTCCTCAGGAAGTCCGAGTAATTTACCAAAATCCTTCAACATCATCCCGCCTGGCTCTGTCTGAGCATGAGCCGCAAACACAACCATAATAAAGCATATCAACCAATTTCTCATAAACTTTCCTTTCCGTTTTTTCACTCGAAACACCCTGCAGGCTCAGCCCGCAAAAAAAAATGTCAGTTATCCTTCGCCATGTTCAACAGGACTCCCCCAGCTATCTCCCGGATATCGCCTTGGAAATTGAGCCAGACCGAACGGCATCCTGGATTGAAAACTAGGGTACCATCCGCAGAAAATTGCAAATTTCTAGCGGCCTGGACGTAGTCATAAATTTCAATATTGGTGGCATACCAGATATCCTCCTGCCCGCCGATATCCCGGCAAAAGGTTTCAATCAGTTCCCAGTTGTTCTGACGCTCAAATTCATAACTGTGCCCCCACACATAAAAAACCGACAAACCACTTTTCTGAGCCTTAAAACGTTCCCCGCGGCCAGCCAGATCATCATTATGATGACAGGTCGGATGCCAGCACAGCCAGTCATCCGGCAGGGAGAAACGCCCTGTGCTGAGCGTTGTCCGCGAATAGACGATCCCGGCACTCGCTAAAACCGGCAGAATAGCACTGTTGTAAGCCCCATTGGGATACGACAGGCCACGCACCGGATACCTGGTCAGTTTCTCCAATGCAAGGCGGTCTTCAACAATCTGCTGCAAGACACAAGCCTGAGGAATGCGATCCAAGGAATAATGGTTTTTGCCATGGCAGGATATCTCATGACCACGATACAATTCAGAAGCATCCGCCAGCGTCGAGGCTGCCTGACGACCGGAATTCAGATGAAAAGTCCCTTTAATCCCATGGCGATTGAAAATTTCAACCAGACGACGGTCTTCAGGTACCCCATCATCATAGCTCATTGTCAAAGCTTTTATCTTGCCACCAGGAAAAAGAAAATTGGAATACAACATAATAATTTTCGTGCCTTTTCGTGTCTTTTCGTTGTTAAAAGAAGGTTGTGCCTGTACTTCAGTTCTTTTTGCCGTTCAGCAGCTGGGTGACTTCCTCAGCCACAGATTCAAATTCTTCTGCAAAACTGCGTTTCAGCTGAGCGGCCTCCCTTTCGACCTCAGCGAAACTCATTGTTTTCATTGCCTGCACCCGGGATTTTACATAAGCAATCCGGATTCCAGGAATTTCATTCAGCAGGCGGTCACTGACCATGGCCTCATCCAGCCATTTTTTAGCCACGTGGTATCCCCGCACCAGCAGAAAATTGCCAAACATGCGGTTGAACTCATCAGCACGGTTATCCAGTTCCAAGGCCTTTTGCGCCAGCAACATAAAATAACCCAGAGGCATGCTTTCCAGATCAAAAGTCATTTCCGGCTGCGGCTCCGGGTTTTTGCTGCTTTTCTCCCGTTCCGTAGCCACACGTACCAGTTTCACCGTATCATACTGAATATTGACTACCAGCCAATCCCGCTGAACACGCCTCTCATCCCGGATTTTGAAAAGCCCGCCGGCCAATTTTTCTTTGCTGTTGCGCAGGAGCAGATAAAGCTGTTCCGCATCTTCAATACTGGACAGCCACATTTTTGCCCAGTCCCGTTGCTCATCCTCCTGCGATTCGGCCATCACCGCAAAGACCCTGCGCGCACCCGAAAAATCCAGTTCCTGTGCCTGCAATACCATGTTATTGCGCATATCCTGTTGCTGGGACGCATATTGCCTCGCTTTCTCCTCAGACAGTTTCTGCAAACGAGCCTGCTCCTTTTTTTCTTCCGCTTCCTTTGCTTCGCGTTCCGCCTGCAGCCGGGCAGCTTCCTCCTGCTCTTTGCGTTCCTCCTCATAGCGAACCTGCAAGGTCTTCCATTCCGCTTTTACATCGCTCTTGCTGCGCTCACGTATTGCCTGCAAGGCCGGCTCCACAAGGGGTGCGGCCAGATTCACAAACGCTTCATATCCGGGGGAACCCACTTCCTGTTTGATCGCTTCTCCACGCAAAAATGCCAGCTTCTCACTTTCGGTTGACAGTTTTTGCAGAGCCCCTTCCAAACCGGAAGCGCTTGGCGTACTCCCACTCTGCAAAGCAGCCTCCTTCGTCTCCCCTGAAGAACTCCCCCGTGCAACAAGCCCCCAAACACCAAGAGTAATCACCAGCACCAGTGCAATACCTGCACAAACGACCACACGCAACGTTTTCTTCTTGGGATGCGCCGCAACCGATTCCGGTAGTGCAGCCTGAGTGATCGCAGCAGGCGTTGGCCCGGTTAAAGACGCCCCGGATAATTTCAATGAACCGGAACCCGAACCGGAAAGATGCACCGCCGATGAATCTGCGGCCGTTTTGCCCCCAAGCACCAGTTTTCCGCCTCCCTTACTCCCCAAATGTAATCCGCCACCGCTTTTGCCGGCAACAGGCCCCTCACTCCGCTTGCCCGAACTGGCCGCAATAGATGCCGCATCGAGATCAGCTTCCGCAACAGAAAGACTCTGAGGCCCGGAAAGATCCGTATTGATCGGCAGCTGAGCCTTCGCCGGCAGAATAGTTGACGGCATCTCACCCTTTTGCACACGTTGCAAATCCGCCAACAGATACTGGTAATCCTGATAACGGTGTCCGGGGCGTTTCGCCATCATGATCTCAACCAGACGAGCCAGAGGAGCCGGTACATCCGAAACCAGAGACGCGATCGGCCGCAATGGCGTATACAGATGCTCCATCGCCATGCTGTTGGCATCCGCTGCCAAATACGGATAAGTCCCCGTCAGGGCATGATACATGGTCGCGCCCATACTGTAGATATCACTGCGAATATCCGCTGGAAAATTCAGCAGAAGCTCCGGCGCGACATACTGAGGGGTTCCATACAACTCTGAAGTGCCGTCATCGTTGATCTCGGTGACTTTCCGTGCCAAACCCAGATCAGCCAGCTTGGTACGACCATCGGTTGTCAACATGATATTGTCCGGCTTGATATCCCGATGAACCAATTTCTTCTCATCCCATGCATAAGCCAGAGCCCCCAGAATATCACGGGCAATGGATAGCACCTTTTCATGCACCAGACGCCCGCTGCTCTGCATCACCTGCTTCATCGTATTGCCGTCCACCAGCTCCATGGCAAAATAATAACAGCCGGAATCACAGTTGACCGCATAGGCCTGCACGATATTCGGATGATTCAAGGCCGCCGCATTGCGGGCCTCCTTGATGAAATTCTCAATAAAATTCGCATCGCGGGCAAAACTCTCACTCAAAATCTTCAGAGCAACCGGCCTGTCCAGGCTGACCTGATGCGCCAGATAAACCCGCCCCATACCGCCAACCCCAATTTCCCGGACAATAGCGAAATCACCGAGCATAGAACCCGCTGAGGTCACACTCATGGGCACTGCTACTGTGGCATTGCATTGTCCACAGGACACCAGTTCACCTGGTTCACCATCATCAATATCCAGCACAGCTTTGCAATAGCTGCATTGAAAACGCATATACGATGCCCTCTCGATTATCCCTGCGTGAAAAAACAAAAAAAGAATACGTCAAAGGCTGGGTGACAGAAATATTTTTTTTGCACCAAAAGACACAAAATGACAGGAAAAAATTGCATGGGCTGGGCGACGCATGCTCGCAGTCAAAGCCGCTTCCATGAAATTTTTTCGTGTCCTTTCGTGCATTTCGTTGTTCAAAAAGAATTCCTTATGTTACCAGCTGACGCATTACAAAAAAAAACGCTGCTGGCGATTTTTTCAGGGTGCAGTTCCCAAAAATAGGTAGCCTCTGCCCGCGCACCCGAGGCAGTTCAGGCGTGGGAGGAAAACAGAAATCGCAACCGGGACGGTTACGCTACTTTTTAAACCTGCACCCTGAAACCCTTTTGGGCCTTCTCTACCTATTTTTGGAAACTGCACCCTTTTTTCACCCGGCAAGCTTTGCCACCAAAAAACAAGTACTATATTATTATAGCTACTTTTAACCGGAATAGCAACCTGCCTCAGCAAACTTTATGCTTTGGCAGCATTCCAAAAAACAAAAAAAGGACGAATCATGATTGTTACCACCAAAGAACTCTTCAAAGCCGCCTATGGCAAATACGCCATTGGTGCCTACAACATCAATAATCTGGAACAAACCATGGGGCTGTTTCGCGGCAACATCCAGAGCAAAGCCCCCTTTATCATCCAGATCAGCAAAGGCGCTCGTTCCTACACGAACAAACTGATGCTCGAAGGCATCATCCGCAGCGCTGATCAGGTTTTCCCGGAAGCGGTTTTTGCGGTGCATCTGGACCATGGTGATGAAGAGACCTGCATGGACTGCATTAACAGCGGATTCTACAGCTCCGTGATGATTGATGCCAGTTCAAAATCCTTTGATGAAAACATCGCCATCACCAAACGGGTGGTGGATGCCGCTCAT
The DNA here is from genome assembly GCA_028699735.1 of Lentisphaeria bacterium. Lineage (GTDB taxonomy): Bacteria > Verrucomicrobiota > Lentisphaeria > Oligosphaerales > Oligosphaeraceae > JAQVUB01. The sequence continues at coordinate 8,339 of JAQVUB010000031.1, forward strand.
GCCAAAGGATTGGTCGTTGAGGCGGAACTCGGACAGCTTGGCGGCGTTGAAGAACACGTCAATGTCAGTGAAGCAGATGCCAAACTGACCGACCCCAACCAGGCCAAAGAATTTGTCACCCGCACCGGCGTCGACAGCCTCGCCTGCGCCATCGGTACCAGCCATGGCGCCTTCAAATTCACCGGAACCCAGGGACTGCATTTCGACGTCCTCGCAGAAATTCAGAAACGCCTGCCCAACTTCCCGCTGGTCATGCATGGCTCCAGTTCCGTGCCACAGGATGAAGTCGCCCGAATCAATGCCGCAGGCGGCAAGTTGCTTGGCGCCAAAGGCGTCGATGACAACCAGTTCCGCAAAGCTGCAACCCTGGGCGTCACCAAAATTAATATCGATACCGACGGACGCCTGGTCTGGTGCCGAGTCCACCGCGAACATTTCATGAAACACCCGGAAGACTTTGACCTGCGCCCCGCAGGAAAAGAATTCATGGCTGCTTATGCCGATTTCATCGCTGCCAAAAATGTCAAACTGGGCAGCGCCAATCAGCTCGATGACGTGCGCAAAATGCTCGGAATCTGAGGCTTTCTGTAAAAAAAGGGCGGACTCCTGCAGTCCGCCTTTTTTTTTGCCGTTGCCTGCAAGTCTTTATTTCACGGTCATCAGTATCTGGGTGTCGCTATTTTCGCCTTCCATCCAATCAATGACCATACCCCCGCTGCGAGAATAATAGGGACTGACCAGAAAATTTCGTCCGTTCTCCCTGATGACCTTGTAATCGACCACCCGGAAGCTTTTTTCCTCATGCAGATCATAGCGGAATTCCTGCAGGCCAGGGCACGGGAAAAACGGATAAAGTTTACGCAACACCGCTTCCCGATCCGTATCCGGTATCACGTATTCCTGAGCCGGCGGCCCGTACCGCATGGGCAATACGCGAATCGGATACGGCAAAACCGGCCCTGGCTCAATAATGCTGGACAATATCCGCTTCTCCGTCTGGCTCATCACCCCGCTTTCCGGATCAACATAGGCCGGCCCACCCCCACCTAACAGAGCCTGTTCCGGAATCGAATCATTGTCGCGCACATCCTGCTTGAACGCTCCCTTTTCGACCTTCTGCTTGTCCATCATTGCTCCTTCCGTCTGAATAACCATAAACAAGTCTGGCTAAACAACTCAGGTTGCCAGTCAGCAGCTCTATTGTAACAAATCAGACGGCCATTGCAAGCCCAAATCAACCCGCAGAACGCATTTGCATAAGGAAGCATATAGTATCATATAAAAGAACATAAAATCATAAAAATCATAGACTTCGGAAAGGCGCCCGTCAGACCTGTCAGACCTGTCAGACCTGTCAGACCTGTCAGACCAGATCGATCACTTGTCCGCAAGATAGGTCTGCCAGTATCCGCAGCGGTTGCTTCGCGGGAATTGCTTTGTGATTCTGGTTCCGTACCGATCCTGGCATTGCAATTCAAGCATCCCGTTTTTCTGCCAGAAAAGAGTGATTTTCACTTGATCTTTCAAGTGATAAAAAGACCAGTGCATATCCCCGTTTTTTCCACGCGTCCAGCAACATTCCCAGTGCTGATGCCGGCTTGACTCCACACCAGACGCCAGAGACAACTCCCGCGCCGCGATACCAGCACTACGCGCTTCCTCGAACAGCTCCAGCCCAGGCGCCCGGCGGCGGGTATCTGCAAGCTGAATCAACTCCTCTGACGGCTTTTTCTTCAGCAAAACCCGGGTACCACGGAAGGACGGTGCCGACGTCGATGAAAAAACACTTTCCAGCCTCCCGCAGCCGCATTTGTCCAGGACAGCCAGCATTTGAGATGCAGCATTGCCACCTCCAGGGCAGAGAACCGTGTACCGGCGCGATCCCGGACTCGGACTGCTGGCATAGCAGACTGCCGGCAAAGATCCGTCATTCCCCCAGGCAACCAGCACTTCCGACGGCTGAAATAACGAACGCACCGAGGCCAGCAGCAACAGTCCTCCCATGAACCAGAGCAGAATCCTGTCCGGTAATAATTCCAAGATTGTATTCTTTTCTTTTCCTGCTGGACTGTTCTCCCCAGCTTCCTGGATTGGCCTGTTCCACTTGAAAACTCGCTCCGATACAATATGTTTTAACAATGTCCATTGCATGATGGGCATTTCTTCCCTTTTTCAGATCAGTCTATTGCAGCATCCCTGGAGTCAAGCATGAGGATATTAGTCACCGGCGGAGCC
>JAQVUB010000031.1:10673-12123 GCA_028699735.1 Lentisphaeria bacterium
AAACTCGCTCCGATACAATATGTTTTAACAATGTCCATTGCATGATGGGCATTTCTTCCCTTTTTCAGATCAGTCTATTGCAGCATCCCTGGAGTCAAGCATGAGGATATTAGTCACCGGCGGAGCCGGATTTATTGGCAGCCATATTGTCGAACATTTTCACCAGCAGGCTGAAGTTCGCGTCCTTGACAACCTGCGAAGCGGTTATCAAAAAAACATCGACCCGTTCAAAGTGCATTCCATCAACGGCTCCGTTATGGACCCGGATATCCTGAAACAGGCAATGGATGGCGTAGACTATGTCTTTCACCTGGCAGCCATGATCAGTGTGCCGGAATCCATGCACAAACCCGTTGAATGCGTCAATATCAACACCATCGGAACCCTCAATGTCCTGGAAGCGGCTGCCCAGGCTGGCGTCAAAAAACTCTGCCTCAGCTCATCGGCGGCCATCTATGGCGACAACCCCAGCGTCCCCAAACTGGAAAGCATGTTCCCGGAACCCAAGAGCCCCTACGCGGAAACGAAACTGTCCGGCGAGTATTTCTGCGGGATTTATACGAAAGAACGCGGCCTGCCAACCGCTTGCCTGCGCTATTTCAACGTCTTCGGCCCCCGGCAAGATCCCGCCAGCCAATATGCCGCCGCTATCCCCATTTTTATTTCGCGCGCCGTACGTAATCAGCCCATCACCATCTTCGGCGATGGCCAACAAACCCGCGATTTCATCTTTGTCAAAGATATCGTTGCCGCCAATGCATTTTTTGCCACAAAGTCCCAATCCACCGGGGTCTTCAATGTCGCCTATGGGGGACGAATCACCATCAATGAACTGGCGGAAAAAATCATCAAACTGACGGGTTCCGAATCAGAAATAGTGCACCTTCCGGAACGCGATGGCGATGTCAAACACTCGCAGGCCGCCGTTGAAAAACTGCAAAAGGCTGGCTTCAAACCTTCCTTTGATTTCGATGCCGGACTGCGCTCTACCATCGAGTACTTCAGCGCACTGGCAAAAGGCTGAATCATGCCAAGAATCCTTTTCGTTTGCGGTTCCAACCGCAGCCGCAGCCCGCTCGCAGCGGCCTGTTTCAAAAAGATTGCCGAGGATGCCGGAGTCACCGACCTGGTTGTTGACTCAGCGGGTTTGCGCAGCAATCCCCGCCAGATGATTTGCCAGGAAGTCAGCGAGGTGCTGGCCGCCGAAGGCTTGCAACCGCTGCAACTCGGAGTACGGCAGGTTCTCCCTAAACACATCAAGTCCGCAGACCTGGTCATCTGCTTCACCAGTGACCAGCAGGAACAACTGGAAAATACCTTCCTCTCCGCAAAACGCAAAACCAGAACCCTGATGAGCATCCTCCGCTCCGATGCCGAAATCTTCGACCCCGCCAAAGGAGGAACCGAAAAATTCCAGCAGTGCCTCGAGATGATGCGACCCGCCCTCAAC
>JAQVUB010000453.1 GCA_028699735.1 Lentisphaeria bacterium
GGGGTTCAACAAGAGCAAAAAAATCATGAAAATTCATAAACATCAAATTGTACCTGATTTCTGACAAATGACTGGCAGTGATATTTTTTTAACCACGAAAGGCACGAACTGACACGAAAAAATTCGTGTCGGTTTGTGTTTTTTGTGGTTAAAAAAAGTTCCTTTGTTACCCTGGGTACCTGGAAATGGATTATATTAAAAAGCTTTCACCGAACAGGATTTGCATGGGGCAAACTCCGGTTCATCATAATATAACGCGTCATCAGCAAAATAAAGAGTGTCTCCTTCCATGAATTCAGCACAATATATCAGCACGCGCGGCGGTATCCGCCCCGTGGGTTTTTCCGAAGCAGTTATGATGGGGCTTGCCGAAGACGGCGGATTGCTGCTGCCGGCGGAGCTTCCGGATTGCCGTGCGCAGCTTGAGTCCTGGCGGAAACTGTCCTATTCTGAACTGGCCTTTGAAGTGATGCGTCCCTTTATCGGCAACGCCATGCCGGAAGAGGATTTGTCCAGTTTGATTCAGCAAAGTTATGCCACTTTCCGGCACAGGGATATTGTCCCCGTTGTTAAGCTTGCTGATCAGCTGTATCTTGCTGAGCTTTTCCATGGGCCAACCCTTGCCTTCAAAGATATCGCATTGCAGTTTCTTGGCAATCTGTTTGCTTATTTTCTGCAACGCCATGGCGGCTGCCTGAATATCATCGGGGCTACCAGCGGTGATACCGGCAGCGCTGCCATTCATGGTGTGCGCGGTAAACCCGGCATCCATATTTTCATCCTTTATCCGAATGGACGCGTCAGCCCCATCCAGGAACTGCAAATGGCCTCCGTAGCGGATGAAAATGTCCATTGCCTGGCAATCAAAGGCACCTTTGATGACGGACAACGCATCCTCAAACAAATCTTCAACGACCTTGATTTCAAACGTCAATATTCTCTTGGTGCAGTGAATTCTGTCAACTGGGCCAGAATCCTCGCACAAATTGTCTATTACTTCTGGGCTGCATTCCGGGTACAGGAACAATCCTCGTGGAAGGGCTCTGTGCAAGTGGCCGTTCCGACCGGAAACTTCGGTGATATTTTTGCCGGCTACCTGGCTTTGCGCATGGGGGCGCCCATTCACCGTTTGATCCTCGCCAGCAATGAAAATGATATCCTCAGCCGCTTTTTTAATACCGGAGAATATGCTGTCGGTGAAGTCAGCCCGACTCTCAGCCCAAGCATGGATATCCAGGTCGCCAGCAACTTTGAACGCTATCTCTATTATCGCTGCGGCAAAGAGACCGGCAAAGTCACAGAACTGATGAAACGCTTCGCTGCAGAACAACACATCAGCCTGACCGGAAGCGACCCGGAATTCGCAGCAGGCAGTGGAAATAGCTCTGAGACTCTGGCAACCATCCGGAAATACCATGACCTGAAAGGCTATATCCTGGATCCACACAGTGCGGTCGGAGTCTGCGTCGCAGAAAAGTATTCTCTGCAGGAGATACCGACGGTCTGCCTGGCTACCGCACATCCCGGAAAATTTCCCGATGCGATCGCGCAGGCTCTGGGCGACGGCACCCTGGCTCGCCATCCGGAACTGAGCAAACTGGAAGGCATGCCCCTGCGAAAAACGGTCATCGAGGCAAATGCTGATACCGTAAAAGAATTCGTCGAATCTTTCTTTTGAACAACGAAAAAACACAAAAAGGCACGAAAAGATTACATGGGAAGCTGCTTTAACTGCGGGAATGCGTTGTTCATCCCATGTTTTTTTTTCGGGCCGTTAGGGTCTTTGGGCTTTTTTCCCGGTACCGAGCTGGTGATTCGGCGTAGTAGCTGCGGAATTTTCGGATAAAATAACTGGTGTATCCGAAGCCGCATTGATCGGATATTTCTTTGATCGACAAGGTATGGTCATCGAGCAATTTTTTGGCGTGTTCCATTCGCAGGCGGGAAAGGTATTCGTTGACTCCGCAACCGGTCATTTTCTGCACGAGGCGGGAAAGACGCGCCACATGAATATGGATTGCTTTTGCTATGCTTGCGCGAGTGATGTTCCGGTTGAAATTTGTTTCCATATAATCTTGAATACAATCCCACAGAAAACTGTCTTTTCCCAAGCTTGATTCCTGCTCAAATTCAAGCGTTTCAATCACGCATTGCAGCAGCGCCCTGAAACTTAACAGGCCCGCCCGACTGTTTTTCGATGCGGTAAGAATCGAACGGAGCAAATGACTGCCGGATATGCACAGTGGCGATAATGTATGGTAAAAGATATCCGGCCCATCCTGATCAGGCGGCAAACCATTGTGGGCAATGAAAAGAGTTCGGATGAAGCGTTCCCTGAAAACCACTGATATCATCGTGTGTTTTCTGTCCCATATTTCAGAACTCCATCCATTCGCATGACAAAACAGTACCTCCCCTGGTACGAAGATACGATCTTGCACTTGCCCATTTTCTGCGAAGCGAATGCGTTTGTCGTCAGTTAATGGTAAAATAAAACGGGGGGCATTCTGAATACTGACCTGGTATTTTTCTTGCACCGGATATGGCTTCGGTTCCGCAAAAAATAATTTTTCAAACCGCAATGCGGCCGCTTCCAGCAAAAACGCCAACATTTTGCTTTTACTGATTTCCATAAAACAACAACGTCTGAAAAGCCTGAATTGAAAATAACCGGATAGCAAAAAGAACAACAACGTGAACCAGATTTTAATTTGAAAGCGCTTTGCATAAAGTCAAGTGCTTTGTTAAAATAATCTTATTTCCATATCGCCGATTTTTTCATCTGCGGATTTCGCTGATCATTCTTTTTCGTTCCTGGAATCAGGAATATTAATTTTTGTTAAAAAAGTATTATTTTTGATGCAAAATTATTATTGACATGTTGGCTTTGTTTTGATATAATAGGAGATATTGACGAAAGAAAGTGTTTTGAATAACCAACCCAGTCAAAACGAATGAACATAGAAAAATTTACAGTCAGCAATGATCCGGATTTGTATGAAGC
>JAQVUB010000454.1 GCA_028699735.1 Lentisphaeria bacterium
ATTTTCACTCCCAGAAAAGAACTGTGGCCGGAAACAATTCCATGGGTGACAAAATGAATTTTGTCCAAATCGGTTTTCTCATAGATTCTGGCCTGCATCTGTATCTGCCACTGGTCTTTTTCAATGCTGCTTGTCTTTCTGATGTCCCGGATAAAGCCGGAGAAGTCGTTGCGGTGTCGGCGAAGTATGTTTTCATATGTCTGCGATCCTACGCCTTCCACGCATCCGCCCGCGGCAATAATCGTCCCTCCGTTTCTTACACACGGCAGAGCGGCTACCAGAGCTTTGACGCATTGATAAAAAGTGGCGTCCAGGGGATAGCCCCCGCAACCGGCGACAACCACATCCGCTTCTGCATCGACGACCGGACAGGCCTTCTGGCCTGCATAATTGCATGCGTCGGCATGGCTTTCAAAAAGATCTCCGGCAAAAACCTTCACGATCTTTTTTTCCCGGTTCATGATAACCTGGATGCTGAAATCGACGCCGGCCAGCCTGGCCACGGACAGCGCCTCTTCGTGGCAGGGATTTCCCGCGAGCTGCCCGGTAACGACGCTGGCGTGGGAGAGGAATTCATACCCGTGAAAGTGTTGGATCGTTTCCAGGGAGGAAAGACCGGGGCAGAGTGTTTTGCGTCCGCCGGAGAACCCCGCCATAAAATGCGGTTCGACAAGCCCGATGACGATTTTATAATCCGCCTTGGCAAAAAGTCTGTTCAGTTTTACCGGGGCCCCGGAGTAGCTTGTCCCCGGAAGGTCGGCCATGTCGCCTTCAGCATCGTGATCCACAATGGTATAGTTTTCGGCAACCTCTTTACCGAACATGAAGAGCCGCTCTTCCGCCGTACTGGGCCTGTGCATGCCGGCGGCAATCAGAATGGTAATCCTTTTCCGGTCTATTCCCGCGGATGCGATTTCATTAAGCAGAGCCGGCAAAAAAGCCCGGTAGGGTATCGGTCGGGTAATATCCGAAACCGCAATGATGACACTGTGACGCGGTCTTTGCTTTAGCGAGTCCACAAGACTTTCTGAACCGATCGGATGTCTGACCGCCTCCAGGACAAGTTCCGCTGCAGGAGACGCGGGAGTGTCGTAGGACGAACGATAGATTCGGCTTGTGTCTGGAAATTCTATGTTCAGTCGAGTCCGGTGATACCCGATTTCCGCTATCATAAAATCCTCCTCAGGGAATCATTCCCGCGGAAAAAGCCAGCATGAACTGAGCCGCATAATACAGCGGCAACCCCAGATAGCGGTTCGTAATGTCTTTTTTCACAAACCTGTGTCTTGCCACAAAGAGGTCTGAAACGTAAAAGAGGAGCGCCCCTGCCATGATCAGCGCCCGGGCGTGAAGGCTGAAGTTTTGAAGGAATGCCAGTGAGGCCGCTCCCACAACCATGAGGGATATAATGACCAGATAGGCGATCACCGGACCTCGCATGGAACCGAGGTGGGGACGCAGCCTGGTAAAGACAAACAGAGAAATGACGGATATTCCGGCAAGGGACACCCCTGTGCCGGTTGTAACGCCGGCGATGATGAAAAACGCCAGAACATATAAAATGTGTCCTGTGAGGAAGAACGCCAGGCCGGCAGTAAAAACCTTGCGGTTAAAGAAAAAGGCCAGGCAGACATCGCCGGCGAAGCATAAGACAAGACCCGCCAGGATGAGGGAGTAATAAGGACCCGCAGCGTGGGGCAGCAACAAAGCCGTTGCGATGAAAAGTCCTGACAGGAGCGGCTTGGTCAGAAGGATGCCCGGGAGACTTTCTTTTTTTTCCGCAAAAAGAAGACCGCCCAGAAGAACGACAGCTAATGCCAAGATGATGATTGTATTCATGTTATCTCTCCATAAGGAACGATATTTTTCTTGGTTCCAAACTATACACCAGAAAATAAAAATATCATACAGGAAATAGATTTAAAAGTAAATTGGTGAATATTATGTTCACTTGTTAACTTTTTATTGACAGGGTCCCCTGACTTTAGTAACCACATTTCCAACAATAAAATGATTGGAGGACCATTCCACATGAAGATCAATCACAATTATCAGAAGAGAGTCGACAAAGTCCGCGAGCTCATGAAAGCAGAGGGTATTGATGTTTTCCTGGGAACAAGGGGCAAGAGCATCACCTATCTTTCCGGGGCGTATGCGCCATGGCGAAGCGTCGTGATCATGGATAAAAACGGGTTTATCAGTCTCAACACCTGCTTTCTTGATTCTGAACGGGTGAAAGACGAATCCTGGCTTGATAACGTCAGCGGGTGCGTGCCTATTCCGGGATTTGACATGTGGGAAGTGACCGTTGACTGGATCAAGAAGAACGGTTTCGATAAAGGCACCATCGGCATTGAACTCGGACAATCCGCCCGAATCATGTCCGGATTTCTCTGGGCGACGGAGTTGCAGTACTTGCAGGAAAACCTGCCCAAGGCAAAGTTCGTCAATGCCGTCAGTCTGGTTGATCGTGTAAGCTATGTAAAGGATTCCGAAGAGATCAAGCTGCTGCGCCAGGCTGCCGCCATGGCCGACGCCGCACAGGAACGGGTAAAGGAGGCTCTGTATATCGGCATCCGGGAAGCGGAGATTGCCGGGATCGCTGAAATTGAATTGCGCCGCCTCGGAAGTGAATTTCACTGGCCCGTAACAGGCTCAACGGAAATCGCTTCGGGATACCGGACGTACTATACTTTGGGCGGCTGTACGCCGGCCAGCGAAAAAATCGTGCAACGGAGAGAAAGCCTCCTGGTTGATGTGCACCCGACGTACCAGAATTATTGTTCGGATCTTTCCCACAACTATTTTATCGGCAAGCCAAGCCCGGAGCAGGAAAAGCTTGCCGATGCGTACCTCCAGACATGTGAAACGCTTGTTTCCGCCCTCAAGGCCGGTTCGAAAATCGGCGAGGTTGCGCAGAAAGTCAACAACGTTCTGGACAAAAACGGTTACCGTCCCTATACGCTGCCCGCCTACGGCCATGCGATCGGCGTCATCGGCCACG
>JAQVUB010000032.1 GCA_028699735.1 Lentisphaeria bacterium
CAAAACTTTCCAGCAGAGTTTCATAAAAAAGGCCGGGAAAGGGATGCAATCCAAAGGGGGCAGGTGACTGAGTTTTTTTAAGCTTCCGCAGATAATCGAGAAATTGTGGATAACTCAATCCGGGGAACTTCTCGATCTCTTTTCCGGGTTGCCAGTGATAGGCCAGGGTCATGTTGGCGATCAGCGGGAAAAAGCGCAAGGTGCCGTCCAGCGCACGGCATTCGCGCAAGATGTTTTCCGGAAACTGTGCGGCGAATTTTTCAGGCAGGGGTGCCAGCAGTTTCTGCAGCTCGGGCTGGGCAAAATTGGTCAGCGGCAATTGTACCAGGGAACTCTGCTGCCAGGCCGGTGAAGGTTCTTGACCCGGAATTGGCATGCCCAGCAGCAGCGGTCGGCAGATTCTGCCCGGGAAAAGGGTCTGGCAGATTTCCGACTGGGCAAACAGAGGCTGCTGCACCCCGAAGGCAAAAGCGGGTTGCCTGCGGCTCAGGGGAGCAGCGGAACGGGGTTTTCGAGACGTGGTTTGCCCGGCGACAAAGCTGCCTTTGCCTTGATGTCGCTGCAGCCGTCCCTCACGCTCCAGCTGCTCTGTCGCTCTGCGCAGCGTGCCAATCGAAACCCCATAGCGGCGGGCCAGCTCGGGCTCCGCAGGAAGACTCTTCTCCGGCACAAACAATTTCTGTTGAATGGCCTGACAAAGCTCCAAATAGACGCGCTGATAGGCAGGAATCCGTTTATTCATGCTGCTTTTCCGGGAGAATCTGCAACTGCCGGATGATCATCTCACCCTGTTGCGCCACATTATAAAATACCAGCCTGGTTGCCTTTTGCAGGAACTCGGATGGAATGTCAAACTCCAGCCAACCGTCAACTCCGGGCAACTTGCCCCAGCACAGGCGTTGCAACACCTGAAAGGTATCATCCGGATATAAAATAACCCCTAGGCTGGCTTTTTGCTCAGCGTCAGTCTCCAATTGCAGGCGCAGTTTCAGTGCCGTACCGGAGGCTGGCAGCTGCAGGCTGGCAAACCAGTATTTCCCGGCCGAATAAATGCCATCCTGCTGCAACTTCCCGGTCACCGAAATTTCTTTCTGAACTGGACTAAATGCTGCGGTAAAGGGCAGGCTGACTGGAACGATGGCCGGCGTGCTGGCTGCCGCAAGCGTGCCGCCACCGCCTTCCTGCAGGTCACCGAAGCGTTCCAGTTGTTCCAGCGGGCGCTGCAGAGCTCGTTCGACAAAGCGTTCCAAGTCGATCTGCCCGCCGCTGTACCAGGCATACGGATCAGCAAGCGGTTTTGTGCATTCCCTGCTGCTGACGCTGATCTGTTTCGAGGTTTCCGGCCTGCTTCGGCTCAGGCGCAGCAGGCGGTAACCCGCCGGTGGCACCTCTATGGACAGCCCCTGCTTAAGTGCTCCTGCATTCCAGCGATCCTTTTTATCATTCAGCAGCAGGGTCTGCTCTTCCACATCGAGCAGATAGTAATCGGTTTCGGGCAGTTCCGGCAGAGCCACATGCCATTGTTTGCTTTGGAAGGGGTCCCAGTTGAACAAGGAGAGCAGCCAGTCTTCGCCGAGCTGATGCACGCGATACTGCACCTGGCCATGATAAAGCTTGTAGTAATGCTGCCAGACGCCGCCACGCACCCTGGATTTGTCCGTCAGCCAGGGGCTGTCGCCTTCCGTACAATCCCTGACCTGCAGCTTCGCATCCTGGCGTTGACCGTCGAGATAAAAGTCTTCCATCCTGCTGAGCAGGTGTGCAGCTTCCATCGTCGCCTTGACGACACTGGCTTCGTCTAGCTCGACTCGCAACCCTGCTGCTCCGCTGGCCAGCATGTGTAGCATGCTTAATTTCTGTAGTTGCGGGCGCTGCTGGTAACCATAACTGTCGCCGGTCATGCGGGCGGTTTCACGACGGTGTGCCATTACGCATGCGTTGTAACCAACACAGTAGGATGTTCCCGCTACCGCAATAATTTCTTTTCCAGTCGAGCGTTTCAGCGTATCGACCGCAATCACATCGGCCAGGCTGCCGGTCAAGGTGTCTGCCAGCAGAAAATCCACGCTGTCTCCGAGCAAACGCCCATCCTCGCCAAAATGGCAGATGCCATATTTCAGATCACCGAGATCTTTGTCAAAATCCGTATTGATGGTATTGGCGCCAATGCGCAAATGGGGGTATTTCGGGAGAAATTCACGTCGCAGCTGTTCATACATCAGGCGGGTTTGTTCGTTGCGGAAACGATACCATTGCATGGGATATCGCCGCAGCAGCTCGAGCGGTGAAAGTTCAACGGGTTCCAGTTTGCTGAAGCGGAAAAAGTGAGCCAGGCAAGCCGGACAGAAACATTGATTCCAGATATGCGTTTCCAAATCCGCATCAAGCATGATCGCCCCGCCGGCAATTTCCTCTCTGGCGGCATCCATCCACAATTTCCAAGGATAACGCCCGGGAGTAATCACCGCTTCCGGGCACCACAGCCGCATGTGGTATGCCGAAGGATGGGAGCCTTTTGCGCGTCTGCCACGCAAATCGACAAGATAGTCTTCGATATCTGGCGATGCGGAGCGGTTGTTTCCCCGGATCAGCACATGCATCAGTGCTCCGCCGCCATAAAACGAGAAGCCGGCCTCTTCCCACAATTTGCGCCGGCCCTGGTTTGGCCCCGATTCCAGCTGGGCGCTGACCATGTTGACCCCGGCCAGACGATACAGTTTCGCCCGCTCACGCAAAGCTCTGTCAGAAAACCCCATATTCGGAAGCGGAGTGCCCGACAACAGTTTCGTGCGTAAAAGCGGACCCATCCCGGCTGACAGCGTGATCAATTGCGCGGTGAATTCTCCCTCACAGGCATATTTGCCGTCAATCGACCAGTAGATCTGAAATTTTTCAGGAGCCTCGGTATTGGTCTGCAGCATCAAGACCTGATGATTGTTGCTGCTGGCGCCAAACATGCCACCCGGCAAAGGCTGCCGCAAGGCCGGCTGCAAAACCGTTTTGGGCGGCTGCAACGCATAACGGCGGTATTCCATGCCGTCACGTTGACAGGGACTGCTGGTAAAGTCCACCTGCTGCGTAAAAGGCTTTTTCCAGCCATCCATCACATTGGACTCCAGTAGCGATACCCCAACTGGCACTTCTAAAAACAATTGACTGCCGGAAGAGGCCAGATCCAGAATGCGCTCTTCTCCCCGATAATAATAAACAAAAGTCAACTCGGAAGCATGATCCCTGTACAGGGGGCAATGCTCATCATCATAAATCATCGAGGGAAAAACGTAGACCGCCAGCTCCGATGCAAACAAAAAAAGCGGATACAGGAAAAGGGATGCATACAAAAAAGCTCTTCGTTTTACCATTTCAACTCCCTCCGCCACAGCTCCGTAATTGGCTTCAAAATATAGGGCTGGTCGGAAAGATGCCCATCCAGATGCAGCATGTTGACCCGCATTCCATGCCAGATCGGCAGAGTGACCGGATTGGAACCGTCACTGCCCTGGTGATACGTGCTCGAATCCACATGGATGAAAAAACGAGAGGGCAGCTTGTAACTCAAACGCCGGTAACAATTCTGCCAGGGATTGCTTAAACCAAGATTCCAACCGGTGTCACGATTCTTCCCATAACTCAATTTGACACCACTGGCTGGCGGACGGGGATCGGCCGGGCAAATCGCCACCTTGATCGTTGCATTCCAGATTTGCGCGGTCTTGTACCCGGCATAGGGCCAGATTCCCGCATCCGGCTTGTAATACCAGGCGCCGGAAGAATGACTGGGAACAATATAATCATCATAGTCATCGGCATACGCATGCTCCGCCAGACCTAGCTGACGCAGATTGCTCCCGCATAAACTCTTCTGCGCCGCCGCACGCGCCTTGTTCAAGGCCGGCAGTAACATCGAAGCCAGAATCGCAATGATCGCAATTACGACCAACAACTCGATTAAAGTAAAATGAAACACTGCATTCAACCGGAAACAAACTCGATGCACACCATGAGAATCCTGTTTTAACAACATCGCTTTTCTCCTTTCCTGAACCGCCAGAAACATCCTCTGTCAAAGCTAAATCGTATATATGATTCGGCTAATTCATCTATATGTCTTAAGATAAATCGGCAAATCCAGTTTGTCAAACAGGGTTGTTCGTGGTTAAAGAAGTGTCTTTCAGGGATCGAGCACATTCAGGATATCATCAGCAGTGCGGCAGTTTAACAGTTGCTGCCGTACAGGGCTGTGGACTATTTTTTCCGAGATTTGGGCCAACAGATCCAGATAATCACTGTAATAATCATCCGGTGTGATAAAAAGGAAAACGAATTTGCAGGGTATGCCATCGGCTGCGGCGAAGTCGACCCCCTGCGGGAAGATGCCCAGGCAGCCGGCCAGCCCGCCCTCTACCGGCATGGTGATATGGGGGAAAGCTGTCTCACTGCCAACCGCCGTGGAGCAGACTTGTTCCCGGGCAATAGCCTGTTGCAGCAGACGTTCCCGCCAGTTTTCCGGAATCTGTTCAGTCCGGATCAGGCAGTCAAGAAGCTGCCCGATCGCAGCTTCTCTGCTAAGTGCAGACAGCCCGGGATTGATCATGCCCGGCCAGAAAATTTCGCGCAAGCGGAATTGTTTGGGGCGGCTGCCCAGCAACATCATCAGCGGATTAGAAAAATTCCGGGCAATGCGTTCCGGCAGGGAGAAAGCGAAGAATTCGGAGAGACGCCAGTGATTTGGCGCGCCAAGAACCAGCAGATCATCGGCTTCAATATGGGCGGCCAGGCCGGAAAGGATATCCGGAGCATGGGCGACTTGGAAAGGAGTGTGGATCCCCAGCATCCGTGCCTGCAAGCGGGTTGTTTCCCCGGCGGTTTCCGCCCCATCATCCGCGGCCCGGATGATTTGCAACACTTGGGCCGGGCAGCCATAGGCCTCTGCCGTGCGCTGGGCAATCCAGAGCTGCCGGAGGACATGAATTCCACCGCCGCTTAAAATCAAGATCCGGTTGATTTTACTGAATTCCGGCCAGCGCAAAAAAACCATGCGAAGATTTTCCCGCAGGGCGAAATGCAGCAAGGCTTCCCCGCTCCCAGCCTTTGGCCAATCAGTCAGAAGCAAGTCCGGTTGGAGGGTAATCATTTGCTGCTCAATATCCGGCAGTTCTTCACTGCCTCCGATGGAATGCAGCATCTGAAATTCGGCATTTTGTCCGGCTGCCAGGATTTGTCCGCACCAGTCCAGGGCATGGAGATTTGCGATATCATTGGCATAAGCCAGCATCAACTGATTTTCTCGGGCATTCATGATAAGTATTTGCAGTTACCAAACTGGCAATGGAGAAATTCTTTTTGAACAACGAAATGCACAAAAGAACACGAAAAAATTTCATGGGAGCGGCATTAAAAGCGAGCATGGGTCGCACTTCCCATGAAGTTTTTTCGTGTCCATTTGTGGCTTTTGTTGTAAAAAATACCACTGTTACCCGGCTTCGCTTGACGCATTACAGGCTACTGTATTTGGTCGAGCAGATTTTGCAGTATTTTCAGGCGTTCCGGGATGCGAATATGTTGGGGGCATTTCGGCTCGCATTTGCCGCAGGAACGGCATTGACCCGCCAGAGCTTCCGGGGCAAGATCAGCCCACAGCTTCCGGAATTCCTCCCGCTTTTCTTTCTGCTGAGTTTGGTCCGTCAGCAGCCGTTTCCCGGCGCCTTGATTGAAAGCACTGAAGTTACCGGGAATATCGACGCCAAAGGGGCAGGGCATGCAATAATTGCAACCGGTGCACGGAATTGGAGAAACTTCCAGATAAGCCTCCAGAGCCTGTTGCAAAATTTCGCGTTCCTGTGCCGTCAACGGTTGAAAACCGGAGGCTATTTTCAGGTTGTCCTCGAGTTGTTCCATGGTGCTCATGCCGCTCAGCACGGTAAGGACTCCCGGTAGTGAAGCGACGAAGCGGATTGCCCAGGAGGCCAGACTGTTTTGCGGGGCAGCCTGTTTCAAGATGGCTGCCGCCTTGTCATTCAGGGTAGCCAGGGCTCCGCCGCGCACCGGCTCCATGATGATGCAGGGCAGCTGATGTTGGATGGCCAGCTCGTAGAGAACCCGGGCCTGCATCGTGTCCCAATCCTGGTAATTGAGCTGGATCTGGACAAAATCCCATGGGAAGTTATCGAGGACATAATTCATCAGTTCGATCGAGCCATGAAAGGAGAAGCCCAGCTTCCGGATGCGCCCGGCTTGTTTTTCCCGGTGCAGATAATCGAGTACCTTCTCTTTCAGGTAAAGGCGGTCGAATTCCTCCCGGGTTGTCAGGGAGTGCAGCAGGTAATAATCAAAGGATTCGACCTGACAGCGTTTCAGCTGAGCAGCAAAAAGCTCCTCCGCTTCCGGCAGATTTTTCAACAGCCAGCCAGGCATCTTGCTGGCCAGATAAAAACTCTCACGGGGATATTTTTTCAGAACGGAACCGACAAAGGCTTCCGACTTTCCGTTCAGATAGCCCCAGGCCGTGTCGAAATAATTGACGCCCTGTTCATAGGCATATTCCAGCATCTCCTTCGCTGCTTTGCGGTCAATTCCCTTGTTGTCCGGCAGCACCGGCAGACGCATACAGCCAAATCCGAGCAGAGAAACTTGCTCAGAGCGATCGCCAAAATTCCGTTTATCCATGCTCACTCGCTTGTTGGTTTTCAATCGTCATAAAAGATGCATTGCACTTCCCTTACTTTAACCCGCATTGGCAATTTTTCCCGCTCCATCGGAGGTTCTGATATCCATCATCGTAATCTCTCAAATGAGTCAGTGGTATCTTTTTACAACGAAACGCACGAAAAGCCTTGGGGTGGGCTGGCGCCCACAACCCATAGTGATCAGCTGTCAGCCGTCAGCCTGTCCATCAAAGTCCATCGTCCACGTCCATAAGGTCCATAAGGTCAATAGGGTCCATAAGGTCCCTCGTCTATCGTCCCTCGTCTATCGTCTTTCGTCCATTTAACCTTCTTCGAAAAACAAGAAGTTGGGCCATAGTAGTACGAAAAAATTCATGGGAAGTGGCGTCAACAGAAATCATGCGCCTTTCTTCCCATGAAATTTTTTCGGGTCGTTTCGTGCTTGTCGTGGTTAAAAAAATGCTCTTCTTTTACAGTTTGAGCATTTTCAGTTTTTCACTGTCAACGATTTCGATAAGCTGTCCAGTTTTGCGTCCTTCGGCAGCCATTTCGATCGCCTTCTGCAAGGGGGGCACCATTGTTTTGACGGCATCCTCGAGGTTCATACGCCCGATCTCAACACTGGCTTTCTCCGGATAACCCATGACGCCGACCTGGATTTCCGGACGCTGCACGGTATTGCAGACTTCCGCGCGCAGGCCGGAGAAAGTCGTGCGTTTCTGGTAGGCATCCGGATCATCGCGGAGCAATTCGGCGATTTCCGGGGTATCCATTTCGAGTTGATCGAGCATGGCCAGGTTCGGGCGGTTGGCCAGGATCATCGAGGTTTCCGCTTTGCCGGCGTGCCAGTCGTGTTCCGCAAGGGATTGTTTCGAGCGTTCGGAGAAGTCATTGCGTCGCAGGAAAAGGATCATTGCCTTGTGCAGGGCGGGGTTGAGCCATTTCTGGATGCGCAGAGATTCTTTCAGGTGCAGCAGGCTTTCGCTGCCGCCGTGTCCGGGGACAATCAGGATATTCAGGAAGCCCTGCAGCACCAGGGATTCCACGATATCGCAGACCATATTGGAGAAGTTATTGGGTTTGACATTGATGGTGCCGGGCAGCATGCCGCCGGAAAAGCAGTAATTGAGGCAGGGAGCGACGATGCAACCCAGTTTCTCGGCCAGGGCATAGGCGAGGACTTCGGCGTTGTGGATATCGGTGCTCAGCGGCAGGTGATAGCCGTGCTGTTCGACGACTCCATAGGGGAAAATAATAGTCTGATTGTGTTTGAGATACTCGCGGACTTCTTTTACCGACATCTCGGCCATTGCATGTTTCATCTTTGCTTCCTTTTCTGATCGTTGGCGTATTTTTTATTTTATCGAGCCTGCAGTGAGACCCCTGATGATCTGTTTCTGAGCAAAAAGGTAGACGAGGATCAACGGAATGAGCACCAGCAGCAGAGCCGCGCAGACGCTGGTGATGCGAAGATCGTGTTCCCCCTTGAATTCTGTGATCGCCAGCGGCACGGTCTGGCAGCCCGGTCCCAGCAGTGTCAAGGCAAACGCATATTCATTCCACATGGTAAGAAAATTGAAAATCAGCACGGTGCTCAGCGCTGGCCTGGCCAGCGGCAGACCGATATGCCAGAAGCTCTGCCACTGCGAACAGCCATCTAATGCACCGGCATCCAGTAACTCCTGTGGAATAGCCTCGAAGGCACGGCGCAGAATCAGGATGCTGACCGGCAGAGCAAATCCGGCATAGGGGCCGATCAGGGCTCCGAGGCCGCCTTTGAGATTGAGAGCATCCGCTCCGAGCAGCTGGTTCAAGGGGATCAGGGTGACATGCACCGGGATCATCATGCCCAGCAGAAAAAGGAGGAAAAGCACATTAGAACCACGGAAGCGGAATTGTGCAAAAGCGAAGGCCGCCAGCGCAGCAGTGGCGATGGCCAGCAATACCGCCACCGAACACAGCAGCAGGCTGTTCTGCCAGGCCTGCAGAAAATTACCGCTGGCAAAGACTTCGCGGAGATTGTCGATGGTCCATTGTGCCGGCAGGCCGAGCGGGCGTTGTTGGGCATCTCCTTCGCTGCGCAGGGCGGTCAGGGTCATCCACAACAGCGGATAGGCTGTGAACAGCAGAAAGCTGATCAGCAAAAGGTGCCGTCCGATGAATCCTGTCGTAACTTTTTTCATGGAGTGAAAGTGCGTTTAATTCCGGTCGGGTTTACGGAGTTGCAGGGGGATGACGATCAGCAGAGCAAGCAGAAAAAGCAGGACAGCTACGGCGGATCCGTAGCCGTAGCGCCCCTGATTCTCATCAAAAGCCAGGCGATAGACATAGGTGGCAAGCACTTCCCGCGAAGTCTCCGGCAGACCACCGCCCATCAGGTAAACCAGATCAAAATATTTCAGGGATCCGATAACGGAAAGGGTTGCCGAAACCGCAAGGGTGGGCTTCAGGCAGGGCAGAATGATCCGCCGGCAGATTTGCAGTTCGGAGGCGCCATCGAGTCTTGCTGCTTCATAGAGTTCTTCGGGGATGGTGCTCAATCCAGCCATGAAGAGGACGGTATGGAAACCAATGTACTGCCAGCAGATGGTGACAAAGATCCACAGCAGAGACGTGCCGGGGGTGGCCAGCCAGGCATAGGTGAAGTCAGCCCTAAACAGGCGAATGAGTGCAGTGCAGGCACCGTTTTGCGGTTCATAAAGATACTGCCAGAGTGCTGCAATGGCGGCAGTCGGTATAATCATCGGGGTGAAGAAAGCGGCGCGAAAGAAGGTTTGCCCCCAAGTCGGATAATGCAGAAGAAGGGCTATCCCCAGAGCAATCGGCAGCTGCACCAGCAAGGAGCCAAGCAACAAAAAAAAATTATTGCGTAAAGCAAGCCAGAAAACCGGATCGCCAAACAGTTCTCGAAAGTTTCGCAAACCGCAAAATTCCGGTTCCAGAAGGGGACTGCTCCAATACAGAAAACTGTTCTGGATGGATTTCCCCACCGGAGTCAGCACAAACACCGCATACAACAGCATCGCCGGAGCCAGAAAGAGGCAGACATCGGAAAACCGGAAACGGCCTTGCCGAATAGATTGAGAACTGATGTTCATGAGAGGGGAGCACTCCTGGCCAAAAATGCTTTTTAACAACGAAACACACAAAAAACACAAAAAGTTTCGTTTTTTTTGTTTCGTTGTTAAAAAAAACGTTTCAGCAGGGCTTATTTCTTGACCGGGATTTTTAGATTGAGCTGATGTTGGGGCAGTTCGCCCCAGCTGTCGCTGAAGGCCAGAGCGGCAAAGCAATGATCCACTTTCAACCCCGCATCCGGCAGAATCGTGCGACTGAATAGTTGTGTCTTCCCAGACGGAATTGCGCCGAAATAGAACAATTTTCCGGTCAGCGAGGGTTCTCTGGAAAACAGGCGTCCGAGTAGGCAGCTGGTGTCACGGGAACCCTGATTGCTGACTTTGATGATCAGGGTGAAGGGCTTGCCGGGCTCGATTTCCAGGGTGTTGAGAAAATATTCGACCTTGAGTTTCTGGCGTTCAGGTTCCGTCAGACGCTGATAAAAGTCGAGGTTGAAAGCGACGAGGAGGTCATTCACGGTATTTTCATCGAGGTTTTTTTCATCGGTTTTTGCACGTCGCGGCATGGTGCGGTAGATCGTCAGTTTCCGGGTGCCCAGCAGGACATGTTCGATTTCCAGGTCGAGTTGACGAGTGTTCAAATTGTCAAAATAATCCAGGATTTCCAGCCCGGACTGTGCATCAGCGATGATGTTTCCCTCCGCATCGGTCTGCAGGGTTTTTCCATTGATCAGGAAGGTTTCATTGGCAAAAGGACCACCTTCCTTGATTTCGCTGCGAATACTGCTTTCACCCTCCCAGAATTCGCCTGGCAGCAGGCGGTACTGAGAGGAACCGGTGGTTTTCGGGGCATTACTGTCTCCTTCCACAATCGTGCGTTCCAGGGTTTCATAAATACGGATTTCGTGGTAGGTGAAATGCGTCTGGCGTTTGAACTGCAAACAGGGAAAGAAGACATTGACCGGTTTTAGAGCACAATCATACTGTTCACGAGTCTCCGTCTTACGTATCTCGCTGCGAAGAAAATTTCCGCGGCATTTTTCCTGTGCGGTAAGGGGAGCCTGCAACAACACAAGCGCCAGCAGAGCCCAAATGATTCTGAAATTCAAGTGTAACATCATCTCTTCTTTCTTCAATTTTTAACCACGAAAAGCACGAAATGACACGAAATTTTATTCGTGTTTTTCGTTGTTAAAAAAAGGTTCACTGAACGTTTGGTCAATTCATATCAAGCAATTCCGCCTGCAAACGCTGCAGGCGCAATTGCCGCCCCGTGCGAACCGGAGTGATCACCAGAAAACCCAATTGCGGATAGGCTGCATTCTTCAATTCACCGGACAACCCGCTTTCCTGTGATGCGTTGAGGACTCTGCGTGGATCCCAGACAGTATACAGGCTGATCCCGAAGCGTTTTTGTGCCTCGAGTTCCTCCCAGTCCGGAGACCATTTGCTGCGGCACCATACAGCAATGTCGGGTACCAGCTTTTGCCGTTCAGCCCAGGCAAGTTCCTTGCGCTCAGGCAGACTGTAGGGAAAGCCCTCAAACCTGCTCAAACCCTGGCAGAATTCTTCCGCCTGATCAATGCTGACATTGCCCTGTGGAGGGGTCTGTTCAAGCGCTGCACAGGGTTGCTGCCCATCCTGTCGGAAGGCTGAAAGCGCCTGGTAGACTGCTTCCGAAACTGGCATTTCACTGATGTAGAAAGCCTGATCGCTGCGTCCGAGAAGCAGCATTTTCAGGCCGCAAGTGCTGACGAATGAGCGAGGCGGCGGAATGCTGGCAAGGTATTTCTGCAACTCCCGAAGCTTGCTTTTCAGAACTTCCTGCATCGTCTCCTGTTCCGTGCCGATTTCCTTCAATTTCTGCCGGTAGTGGTTGATATAGGTTACTTCCTGCGGCAGCAAGCTGCGATTTTCGCCCATCAGATTGATCAGCCCGATCAGTTCAACCTGACGGGCGCGGCCATTCTGAATCGAGCTGTCCAGCAAGCGAAAATTTTTGCCGAGCCGGAGGCATTCCTTCGCCTGGGCATCGTCCCCGGGAATCTGCCGCAACGAACTCATCCCAGCCAAATTTTTTTCATATTCCCGGGCATTGCTTTTGTGTGCTTCCTGCTCGTATTTAAACAGATCCGCAACTTTCGCCACATTACTGGCATCCGAACCTGTTTGCCCTGATAGAAAGGAGCTGCCTGCCAGAAAAGGTATAATGACATAAAAAAGAAAACGCATAAATGGGATCCCGGTTGAATGTGAAGAAGGGACGGTCGAAATACTTTACACGCCAGCCCCCAATCAGTCAATCGATAACTATAATACCACGTAATTTATTTGCAGAAAAGAGTTATGGGTCAGT
>JAQVUB010000033.1:0-7560 GCA_028699735.1 Lentisphaeria bacterium
GCAATTGCCTGCACTGTTTTACCAAGACCCATTTCATCGGCAAGCATTGCACGTCCCGAAAAGGCCAGATGCAGCATGCCGTCGATCTGATAATCATAAAGCGGAAAGCGTAGAAAACTGGTCTGGCCGGCATCTTCGCGCAATTTCTGGGCAACTTTATTGCGTACCTGTTCCAGGCGTTCCTTTTCCAGCATTACGCGACGGTAGTCGTAGATTCCCGAGGAGATGCGGATATCTTTGCAAATTTGTGGGGGCGCCTGTTCGATATCTCGCAAAAGCACCTGCAGCGTATTCCAGCGGGGCTGGCGCAATTTCCTGTCTGCATCAAGAAATTTTTCCAGGAAGTCGGTTGTTTGCGGAGCGCATTCGTCCGGTACAGCCAGGCAGGGTTCGCCGGTATCGACTGACATGAAAAGTTCGACGAAGGGAGATTCGCTCGCTTTGCCGCGTTTTACCGATGTCAGCACTTTTTCGATATGTTTGCAGGTGCCCAGAAAATTTTTCTGGAAGTCCGGGCAGGTGCATGTATTCGTTGCTTTTGTCAGGGAGCGCAATTCCACCCGGTAGGTCAGCGCATTGTCGATGCCGGTACGGGAGACGAGATAATCCTGAAAGAGGGGGTGAGCGCCTTTCTCCACGGGTTTGATCAGCATCGTCTCTTCAAGGGCCCGTTTTTGTCGCCGCTCGATTTCCTGCGTATCGGAGGTTTCCCAGCCGACCAATTCTTTTGTTTTCTGTGCCATAATTCCTGATCCCGCTCTCTTGAGTTGCTGACTGACAAAGCAAAAAATATAAATGCCGGAAGGGAATGTTGCAATTGACAAAACCGGATAAGGGTTTTTCAAAAAGGTTTTTTAACAACGAAAAGCACAAAAAGACCCGAAAAAATTTTATGGAAGCGACTTTGACTGCGAGACTGCGTCGTTCTTCCCATGAATTTTTTTCGAGTCCTTTTGTGTTTTTTGTTGTAAAAAAAATCCCTGTCACCTGGCTTTACAGACTTATTCCCATTGGAACCACACAAGACTGAGCCATTACAGAACATTAGGATTGTTTATGATTCTGGCGGCTGATCTTTGCTTTCAATGTTGCAGGGTATTATTTTGTTCTTGATGTTGGCACCCCGGCCATATTCCAGCGAAAAACCTAAGGTTTCCCGTGAGCAATGCCTGGCTTTGAATATCTTTGCCAGGCAACTGTCAACCGAGGAATGCTAGGTTGTTTACGGTGCAATATGCTGCAGAAATTTAACGAGCCTTGGATAGACCAGCTGTGCGGGTACACACCAATCGGTGCAGGCAATGCCGGTTTCTTTGCCGTTGTCCGCTTCTACACTTTCATAGGCGGTGAAGGTGTCGAGAGACTGCCCGTAGCGATAGCAGGAATCAGTCAGGCGTGTCAGGCGATCTTTTTCACCAAGCATGGCCAGGCCTTTCCCATAGGAGGCAATTGCCCAGTTGTCAAGGCAGAAATTCATCGTTCCGGGGATTTGGAACGCTTTTTTGAAGTTGAAAAGAGAAAGGCCGAGTTGTTCGCCCTGGAGGGTTTCTCGCATCTTCACGAGTGTTTAAGTTTATCGATGAACGCAATGATCTGCAGGATTACTATCTTGAAATCAGCCGGCATCAGGAACTGCATTGCGTTGAGCTCTTCTGGGAGAAAGGCCTGAAAGGAAGGGTGCAGTTCCCAAAAGACGGAACTTTCGAATCCAGCTGCAATTCTCCAGAAGCGATTTTCCGTCCTAACAGATCCGCGATTTCCATGTAGCCGTAGGATATGATTACAAACCTTCCACGCAAATTTAGATATTAGTATTGCATAAAAATGACACTACGCCAAAAAGCGGGGGATTACTTTTTGCGGATTCATGCTGTGGAATTACACTGCATTTTCCCAAAAAGTGTAAAAGCTAATTTGTTACAGGCCCTATACTTCTTTTATATGGCATGCCAGGGAATAAATTTTAAGTGACCTCTGATCTGTTCTGGATTTCTGGATTATTCCACTGAAACGCGTTTTGTGAAATGTATTTTGCTGTTTCGGCAGTAAATTTATGTTCAGAAGCATTTTCAATCTGTCCCGCGCAACGGCACCGGTTTTATGAAGAAGCGCGTTTGTCCTTTGACGATACTTCAAGGCCGTCCGGAGTGGCAATCTGCTTTTTGCTTTTCTGACCCGTACTTCTCAAAAAAGGATGGTGAGTTTCGATGAATAATGAATCTGTTGGTATCAAGCTTGCGGTTCTGATTGACGCAGAAAATGCCCCCGCGGCCATTATCGAAAGCTTGTTGGCCGAGATTGCTAGTCTTGGGGAAGCTGTTGTGAAACGCATATACGGGGATTTTACCTCGCCTCTGAGTTCACAGTGGAAGCTGACCTTGAATAAATATGCAATTAAGCCGATGCAACAATTTGCTTACACGAAAGGTAAGAATGCTACGGATAGCGCGTTGATTATCGATGCGATGGATTTGCTTCATTCCAATCTTTTTGGCGGATTCTGTCTTGTTTCCAGCGACAGTGACTTTACCTGTTTGGCCATGCGGATCCGTGAGGCCGGCTTGAAGGTATATGGTTTTGGGGAACAGAAGACGCCCGAGGCCTTCCGCAATGCCTGCCATCGCTTTACATACGTGGAAGTACTGCGGCAACAGGATATGGTGACCTCGGGGAGAGTCAGCGAGGAAGACAAAGCAGTGTGCAACCCCGCTGTTGTCAAGGCCAAAAAAAAGGATGGGAAAAGGAACGCGGTTGCGAGCAATACAACTCCTCTTATCCCGCTATTACCGCATACCGCTGTTGACGAAAAAACGGGTGGTACTGAAAAAACGGAGAAGGCAGAATTCAAGGGTTCTCAAGCGAAGACGACTCTGGTGCCGGATGCCAAGGAAGAGCTTCCTCTTGAATTACTCAAGGACGCCATCAAACGCTCCCTGGATGATTCGGGCTGGGCGACCTTGTCAGCTGTTGGAACATATCTGAACAATATCAAGCCGGATTTTGACCCGCGTCTATATGGGGCTCATAATGCCAAACTGAATACTTTATTCAAAGAGCACCCGGAATATTTCACCTTGGAAGAGATCGCGTCCTGTTACCGGGTCTGCTTGAAAACGGAAGTTTGAGGGTCTTGCCAAGTTTTTCTGCGTGAAGCTGCCAAATTTGCCTCTTCACCAGAATTCGTGGGTAAACCTTGCCTCTGGCAATTCTCCAAGTTGATGATACATAGCGACTTTTGCAATTTTTATCGTCCGAAATCCGAATGATTTTCTGACTGTCAGATTTATTTTGCGGTTGAACCCTTCTACAATTCCACTGTTAAAGGCCTTTTTGGCACGGAAAAAGTTGAGAATGAGTTCCCGGTGAGATTCCAGCGTCTTGCCAAGATCCGTGATTGGATCAATGTTGCTTTTATTCACCATTGCCAACCAGCCATCAAGGAATTTGCCAGCCCAAGTCGGAGAGACATACTCCCAGAACTTGTGAAATTGCTCGCGAAGAAGGTAGGCTTTTACCGTTACAAGATTCATTTTGAGCGATGCGAGAACTGGGTGCAGTTCCCGAAAGATAGACCCAATCCAATAAGGTATCAGGTTGCAGATTTAAAAAGTGGCGTAACCGGCCCGGTTGCGATTTCCGTTTGTGCTCTCACGCCCGAAAAGTCGCGGGTTTTGCAGGCAAATGACCATCGCAACCGGGCCGGTTACGCCACTTTTTAAACCTGCATCCTTTTTGGACGCCCTCTACCTTGTGGGAACTGCACCCCGAGAACTACTATCTGGAACAGAAAACGCCACCGGTGGTATCCGGTGGCGTTTGTTGCGCGTGGGTGTTGTTCAAATCAGAACTGGTAGTTGAGTGCCATGCTGTAGATATTCATGTAGCCGGAGAAATCGCCGGAGAGGCGGTTGCCCTGATGGTTGCTTTGTTCGATATCGCAGCGATAGAAGAAGAGATGGGTGAAGGCGGCATCAAGTCGCAGTTGTTCGGAGAACTGGTATCCGGCGCCGAAGCTAAGCCAGAGGCGGTTGGCATCGGGCAATTTGGCGACGCGCAGTTCTTTGCTGCGGACGGGCGTTTCGTCGAAGGCGAGGCCGGTTCTAAGGGTCCATTTTTCGTTGAGTTTATACTGGGTTCCCACAGCGAAACGCCAGTTGTCACGCCATTTCATTTCTTCGGAACTTTCCCGGAGTCCGAGGATGGTGGGGTGATCGAACTCAACTTTGAGTTCTTCCATATCACTCCATTTGGTCCAGGCGACATCAAACATGACTGTCCATTGTTCGTTTATATCCTGCTGAATGCCAAAATTGACGGAGGCTGGCAGGTCAAGGGAGCAGCTGGCATCTTCCGTGATACGGGTGGTGCCGCCGAACATTGGGGAGACGGTTTTGGGGATGCGCAGGCGTGCTTTCATCGCCAGATCATGGGAGAGTTTGGAGCGGTAACCCAGGCCGATGCGGGTGCTGTCAAAGGGGCGATAGAGGACGCCGAGGCTGTAGCCGAAAGCCCAGGAGTCTCCTTCGAGTTTAAGCTGTCCGTCATAGGCACGGTTGAAAGTGGCCTGATCGAAGGCGACGGCCTGAGACATGGTCGCTTCGGCATATTGGGCAATAAAGCCGACACCAACCGCCCATTTCTCGTTGATTTTCCAAGACAACGACGGGCTGATCTCAATGACCGAGACTTCGGTGTCGAGCGAGAAATACCGTCCCTGCCAGTCGTCTTCGTAGGTGGTCGAAGTGCCGGAGGTTGCCGAGATGCCGAGGTTGAGGGTGATGCCATCGCTGAGGGGATGCACGTAGTAGAGATTGGGTACCATGGCCAGGCTGGTGATATTTTTGTCCTGGTCACCGGAGACATTGGAGCCGCGGTCATGGAAGCCGACATCGCCGAGCAGAAAATGGCTGCCGGCCATCAGGGTAGGGCGCTGATGCCAGGCTCCGGTGGCGGGGTTGAAGAAAACCGAACCCGGATCATCGATTTCTGCAGTCATGCCAGCCAGCGCCCGCCCCAAACCGGCAGTGGACTGTTCGAGAATTGAAAAACCGGCACCGGAGAGTTGCAGGGTCAGCGGAATCAGCCACACAAAAGCTAGGGTAAGACGAACAAAAAACGGGCGCATGGGACATCCTTTCTGAAACGGTGTTGAACAATGGGAAAGCCAATAAAGTAATACAGTTTTCAAGAATTGCCTGTCGAAAGCGGCTCGCCTGCAAATTTCGTGGTAATACGTCAGTGAAACCGGGTGACAGTGGTATTTTTTTACAACAAAAGACACAAACTGACCCGAAAGTGTCACACTGGCTAGCGGGATGATATTTTTTCGGCAGTGCCTTCGCTGAGTTTTTTGGCCAGATTGGTGGTGGAAAAATTGCCGACAAAGGGAATAAAGCGGATGTCTGCTTTTGCCGCCTTGAGGATGGCATACTCTTCACGGTCGAGAGTGTCCTCGGTATAATCTCCGCCTTTGACATAGATGTCCGGCTGAGCCAGTTCGAGAGCCCGAGTCGCCTTTTTACCGGGAAAAATCACGACGGCAGAGACGGCTTCGAGTGCTGCCAGCAGGAAAGCGCGGTCGGCGGCGGCAACCAGGGGACGAGTTGCTCCTTTCAGTTCACGGACACCTTCATCGTCATTGATGCAGACCAGCAACCTGTCGCCAAAAGCGGCTGCTTCCTGCAAATACTGCGCATGCCCACGGTGCAGCAAATCAAAAACCCCATTGGTGACAACCAGGCTTTGACCGGCAGAACGCAATTGCTTACGCCAGGCCGGCAGAGTCTCAAAAGTCAAAATTTTGTCTTGTGGAGTTTTCATGATGGGTGATTTTACCTTCGATCGGACGGATCGGACGGAGCCGTCCGTGTTTCAGTCTTCCTCTTCCTGCCAGTGAACGAGAGGTCTTTCGAGCATTTGTTCATAGATCTGGATGTATGCGTTTGCGGTATTGGCGTGATTGAAGGTCGCTTTTGCTTCGCGCATGATACGGCAGATCTGACGATTGCGTTCGTCTTTCGGCAGTTGGTAGAAATTCATGGCCTGCTGAATTGCCCAATGCAGGCCAGGGGGGTCGAAGAATTTGAAAACGAAGCCGTTGCCCTGATTTGCATTGCAGTCGAGGTGAGTGACCGTATCGTGCAGGCCGCCGGTATCATGTACGATCGGGAGACTTCCGTAGATCGGGCCGATCATTTGAGGCAGTCCGCAGGGTTCGAAACGTGAGGGCATCAGAATGAAATCAGCGGCGGCATAGCCGAGACGGGAGAGATCATCGTTGAAATCCATGACCGCTACCGTATTCTGGAAACCGTGATGATCGGCTATGGCCTTGAAAACGGACTGATATTCGCCATTGGCGACAAAAGCAAACTGCACCTGTTGCGGCCAGTATTCATGAATGACCCGGAAAAGAATATCCGAAAGCAATTGGGGTCCCTTCTGCGTAGGGTCTAGGCGGGAGGGCCAGAAGAACAGTGGAGAATCTGGCGCAATATGCAGGCCGACGGCTTTTTGAAAGGCGATCTTGTTCTTCCATTTTTTCTCGGCCATCGTATCTGCATTGAAATTCTCAACGAGGGCATCATCGATTTCGGGGTCATTGTCGGTATCCGGTGCATTGAGGATTCCCTTTGCGCAGCCGGCATAGTACTTATTGCTCATTTCCTGACGGATATAGCCGGGGACAAAGGCATCATGTACGCCATCGACTATTTCCTTCAGGAAGGTTGGGCTGACCGTATTGATGAAGTGGGCGGCAAAAATTCCGCTGGTCAGCAGATCAACCGGATTGCTCGAACGGGATTCCTCGTAATTGAAGGGGGTGCGTTCAAAGTAAATACTTTTCCAGAAGGAAGCCGCATCAATGCCGGCATTTTCAATGCTCTCGACCGTCGTTTTCTGAGTATGGATATTGTGTACGGTAAAGAGGCTGGGGATCTTCATGCGTCGAGCAAAGCTGGGGATCAGTCCGGTCATCCAGTCGTTGCAATGGATCAGGTCTGGTTGCAGGGTCGGAATGATGTTGTTGATCACTTCCCGCTGGAAAGCCAGGCTGATTTTCATACTTTCACCATGATATCCGGAGTAGACCCGGTCACGGTAGAAGAAAATTCGGTCCTGGGCGAAGTGAATGCGCTCCCGGCTCAAGCGGCTTTCGTAATTTTCCCGTTTCTTTTCAAAATGATCCGGCATGTCCAGATTGAAAATGCGCCGGTAATAGGGCATGGCCACATGAATGTCAGCCCCCATCTCAAACAAGGCCGAGACCAGCGAGGCGGAAACATCGGCTAGCCCACCAGCTTTTGCGGATAGATTCCCGGCAGCTCCGGCCATCTTCTGTGGAAGATAGGTGATCTCCGGAGTCACCACCAGAATTTTCGGATTTTTTGCTTTATATCGTTTTCTGGCCATGATAAAATTTTCCGGACCGTTATCAGAAAAATAGGTAATCGATCTCTTTACAACCTCAAAAAATTCACTTTGCTCTCTGACCGATCGGTCGGATCGGTCGGATCGGTCGGATCGGAAAGAAAATGAGTGGCCGAGTTTCCGAACCAC
>JAQVUB010000033.1:7660-12080 GCA_028699735.1 Lentisphaeria bacterium
TAACCACTAACCACTAACCACTAACCACTAACCACTAACCACTAACCACTAACCACTAACCACTAACCACTAACCACTAACCACTAACCACTAACCACTAACCACTAACCACTAACCACTAACCACTAACCACTTACATGGGCTTTAGAGCAGCCCTGTGTCTTCGGGAAATCCGGCCATGATATTCAAATCCTGCACAGCCTGTCCTGCGGCTCCTTTGGTGAGGTTATCGATAGCGCTGCTGAGAATCAGGCGATTGGTGCGGGAATCGAAGGCGCAGCCGATTTCGCAGAAATTAGTCATGGTGACATGTTTGGTATCGGCCAGCTGTCCTTTGCCAAGAATGCGGACGAAAGGTTCCTGATCATAAGCCTGATGCAGGCAGTCGAGTACGGCATCGGCATGGCAGCCGGATTTGGCATTCAAGAGAATGGTGGAATGGATGCCGCGATTAACCGGGATCAGGTGCGGAATGAAATTGATGGCCAGCTCTGTCTGCCCGGCGGCCAGAGCGAGTTCCTGCTCGATTTCCGGCAGATGACGATGACCGGTTACAGCATAGGGGCGTACACTTTCATTGCATTCCGGAAAAATATACACCGCATCGACTTTTCTGCCGGCGCCACTGACCCCGCTCATACTGATTGCTTCAATGCCGCTGGTCTCGACCAGGCCAGCTTTCAGCAGGGGAATGCAAGGCAGCAGAATGCTGGTTGGATAACAGCCAGGGCAGGCGATCAGGGTCGCGCTGCGAATTTGCTCCCGGTAGACTTCCGGCAACCCGTAGATGGCTTTGCTCAGCAGTTCCGGGGCAGGGTGCTGATCTTTGTAGTACTTTGCATAGATTTGCGGATCATGCAGCCGGAAATCGGCACTGATATCAATGACTTTCAGGTTCCGCTCGAGCAGGGGTGCTGCAAATTCATTGGCCAGACCATGGGGCAGAGCCAGAAAAGCGACATCCGCTTTGCCGGCGATATCATCGACATCGGGTTTGCTGAAGGGTAATGTACATTCCAGATATCGCGGGAAAACGGCACCGGCTGGTTTGCCCGCTTCCTGACGGGATGTGATGCAGGTCAACTCGACCCCAGGATGACGCAACAGCAAGCGCAATAATTCTTCGCCAGAATAACCGGAGGCACCAACAATCGCAGCACGTAATTTCTGCATTCCGAAAACTCCCTAAATATAAGAGGAAACCCAAGGATTTTTTTTTAACAACGAAAAGCACAAAGCGACACGAAAAAAAAATCATGGGAAGCGGCTTTGACTGCAGAAATGCGGTTGTTTATCCCATGAATTTTTTTCGGGTCGTTCGTGTCTTTTCGTTGTTAAAAAATACCACTGTCAGCCAACTTCACTGATGTATTGCAACGGGGCGAAAAAAAAACCGGATCAGCGGAAAATTGAAAAGTCCGCTGAATCCGGGAGAATGAGGCACCAGGTGAACTCAGCGTTTGCTGAACTGGAAGCGTTTGCGGGCACCTGGCTGACCGGGTTTTTTCCGCTCTTTCTCGCGGGAATCACGGGTCAGCATGCCAACCGGTTTGAGAACGGCACGCAAAGCTTCATCATTTTTTTCGAGGGCGCGTGCAATCCCATGGCGAAGAGCACCTGCCTGACCAATCATGCCGCCGCCGGCAATGTTGGCAAGGAAATCAAAATCGCCACTTTTTCCGGTTAAAATAAGAGGCTGCAGGATGTATCCACGTACCGCTTCTTCACAGAAATAATCCTTGAATTCGCGTTTGTTGACGACGATTTTGCCGGAACCGGGCAGCATCCGTACGCGTGCAGTAGCGGTCTTGCGGCGTCCAACGGTGCTAATTTCATTTTTGTCTTCTGACATGTTGTCTTTCCCTTAAAACCTGCTATGGAGTCTGAATTTTAATTAAGAACGAGGATTTCCGCCTTTTGTGCTTTGTACTGATGATCGGGGCCGGCTCCGGCATAGACTTTCAGCTTGCTGAACTGAGAACGTCCCAGGATTCCCTTGGGCAGCATGCCCCATACTGCATCACTGATCATACGGGTGGGATTTTTTTCCCGGATGGTGGCGGCGGTGTAGCGTTTGAGGCCGTCAATATAGCCAGTGAAATCCTGATATTCCTTGTTCTCATTCTTACGACCCGTGAGAACCACTTTTTCGGCGTTGATCACGACCACGTAATCGCCACAGTCGAGATGGGCGGTAAATTCGGGTTTATGTTTGCCACGTAAAATGTTGGCAATTTTCACCGCAAGGCGTCCGAGAACCTGTCCTTCGGCGTCAATCACAAACCATTTGCGCTCAATCTGATCTACTTTTGGCAGAAACGTCTTCATTTCAAAACTCATTGCTTAGAGGGTGGTATACAAAAGGTTGATTAAAATGTATGAACGATTAATGTAATGCCTCACTGCTGATTTTGCAAATCAAATGCTTTTTTTAACAACGAAAGACACGAAAAGACGCGAAAAAAAAAAGCTATCTGCGGCATTCCCAGGGTTTTGCGAGCATATTCCATGGCAGGTTGAGGCTGTCTAGAAGGAGTAGTAGTCCGAGTTCGGCACTGGCAGCCTGATCGGGGCAGCTGACTGTTTTTTCCGGGTATCCCGGCCGCTTGACCCGGAAAGAGTCTATTTGATTTTTTTGCAGGTGGATTGTCGAGCTGCCAAGGGTGGCATGGATTTGCAGGGAAAGATCAGCAGTATTGCTTTCGGCCTGTCTGACAATCGGCGTTTTCGAGTCGGGAAAGAGCCAGAGAAGCAGATCCTGAATCTGGTAAGGTTCCCAAGGAGAGCTGGGGGATTCACTATACAGGCAGTCCTCAATCTCGCCCAGGCTGCCCCCACTGAGCAGCTCCTTCATCCGGGCAACGGCCTGATGGAAACGCAGGCTGCCCAGCCAGCAAATCTGAAGATGTTTTTTCTGTGCTCCGGTCTGCAGCCGGGCAGAGTCGTTCAAGTCTGCAGGCTCCAGGCCGAGAAGGACAAACGATTTTTTTTCTTTCATCAGCAGCCGGACGGCCTCCTGGCGGAGTTTCCCAGTTGCCTGGAGGAAAATCAGATTGCAATTTTCCAGGGCATCCTCGAATCTGGAGAGATTTCCGACCCTACGCAGGCCGGGCAACTGGTTGAGGTTGCCAGCAGGCTGTTGAGAACATTCATCATGAAAAAGAAGGGGTGTACGGGCTGACATGGTAAAGTTTGTCTGCGAAGAGTGAAGGGAGCGTGATATCAGATATGGAAGGTGGACAGATCGAGTTGTTTGGCATATTCGGAGGGGCCAAGCAGGCAGTCATTCTGTTGCGCTGAGAATTGCGCCCAGAAATGCGCGGCGCCTTCCCGGACGCTTTCGGGAGTCTGGATGAGCAGCGAACTTCTGCGTTGTGCACGCAGTTCCTCGGTAAATCCTGCGATCCGGTTTAGCAGAGCGGAATGCACGATTTGAGCCGGGCGCCAGGGGCGTTCATCACCTCGAGAGCAGGCGATGATCGCATCGCTGATGTCACGCTTATCCCAGGAAAGTGCTGCGGTGACTCTTGGCAGATGGTCGAAAACCGTCCTGGTTTGGGCTGGATTGGGATCGTCGGAAGACTGTAAAATCAGGGTTCGCCGCAAGGGAGAATATTGGCAATGCACTCCATATGCCCCATTTTTTAGGCGGACTTCACGCCACAAATGCCCGCAGCTGAGCAATTGCGCGTAAATCTCCAGTGCGGCGGAGTGCGGGTCTGACAAATGCGGTGCGGCAATGACTCTGGCAAAGCAACTGACGTCCGCATGCAAAGGAAAGAATTCCCTGCGTCCGCAAGGCATAAGCATCCTTTCAGTGATGCCGTGCTTGCCACTTTGCAAAGCAGCCGGAAATTGCTCCAGGAAGGCGCTGATTTTCTGCAGAGTCCCTGTTCCACCTGCGCAGGAAGCTACGCTGGGTGTCTGTCCGGCCAGCCAAAAAGCCAGTTCATCGAGCAGGTCGAGTTTTTTTCGGAGGTCTTGTGATTTGAGTTCTTTCCAGCGTTTGGCTCGTCGCACATGGGGGAGTCCGTTCCAGTCATCAAGTAAGCTTGCCGCGTCCGTGAGTCCCGCTGCCCCCCGCAGGGTGGCGAATGCGCCCCCATTTCCCTGCAGTTCGGACAGGGTATGAGCCCAGTGTTCGCGCAGAATTTCCTGGCAGCGCCTGGTTTCCCTGAAGCATTTATGGCTGAGCTGTTGCAGGAGCAATTCGAGGGCATCAGGCAGGCATTCATCGAGGCACTGCATCGAGATGCAGAACAGATTTTTCAGGTCACCGGTTCCAGCGGCCTGATCACAGACGCTAAGATTGCTGCGGATTGAGGTGCTCGCCTCGGCTTGTCGTTCAGCAATGAGATCGTAGGTTGCTTCGCTCGTGCCGACTTGATGAAAGAAGTTTGCGAAGAAAGGCAGGACAGGG
>JAQVUB010000455.1 GCA_028699735.1 Lentisphaeria bacterium
CAGTAAAACACTCAGACTCGACAGGATGCTGCCAGTAATCAGCACATGCCTGACGGATTTCCAGCGGGTGTCAAAACCGCCGGAAAAGAGGATGAAAGCCATGGCAATCGAACCGATATAATTGGCTGCCGTAGAATTGTTAAATTCCAGACCGCCAAATCCTTCCGAGCCAAACAGCATGCCAACTCCAAGAAACAGAAGCAGAGTCGGCATATTCAACCAGGAAGAAACTTTACTGGATAACAGGCAGATCAGAATAACAATCGCCAGAATAACCAGAATGGTGGCAAGCTGCATCTTTTCGCCCAGTCCCGATAAAATTACGTCATATCATTTGCGTGAGAAACAAAACTTACTATAATCTTCTAAGACTTTTTTTAAACAACGAAAAGCACGAAAAGTCCCGAATTTCTATTATTTTTTCGTGTCTTTTTGCTCTTTTCGTTGTTTAAAAATCCGCAGGGTATATTATTAGACAAGCCAAACAAACTTCACTTTTTCCTGCCGTTTTACATGAACAGGTTTCTTTACAAGGTCAATTTATTCATATCGGTTTTAAGCTGGCTGACGATGATTCTGCTGTGCAGTTCTGCAGTGCTGCATCATGTTTTCCATGTGGACATTGGTGCGGTTCTGTTTGCTTCCGGTTTGGGGACGGTTGCGACTGCTGCCGCTGTGGGTTATCTGACCAACTACATTGCCATCTGGATGTTGTTCAATCCCTATCAGCGGCATTGGGGGATGCAGGGGGTGATTCCTCGCAACAAGGGAAAACTGGGCGTCGCGCTTGGTGAACAGATTCCACGATATCTGCTGAAGCCCGAGGAACTGGCCGAACAGCTCGGCAAAATCGTCAAAGAATATCTGCAAAACCGGGAACTGCTCGAGGAAATCCGTACTAGAACAAACCGGTTTCTGAGCAAATACAGCGCAAATATCGCGGATTTTCTGTTTCCCTATCTCGAGCAGACGATGCAGAAGGTGGTGCAGGAGAATCTGACCGCGGAGAACCTCAGCCTTCTGTATGATCAGCTGGTGGCGGACTGGCTGAGCAATTCCGAGAATACAGAACGTCTCGCCTCTGCAATCAGCGGTGAACTGCAGAAGCGCGCGCCGTATTTCAGTGAGCAGATCCGGAAGAATTCCGGGCGTTTTGTGAAGTCGTATATTCAACAGGAGCACCCCGCTTTGTGTTCGTTGCTTAATGCCGACAAGCTGGCTGAAAGTCTGATTGATAATCTGAACTGGGAACGCCTGGAAGGACAGATTCAGAGCAAGCTCGAGGCGCAGGAGACGCGTGCGGCGGTCAAACAGGAACTGGTCAATCTGACCTTCCGCTTGCGGGACTATCTTCGTTCCGTAGAGGCGGCTGAGGATCTGAAGTCCTACCTTGACGAGAAGCAGAAACAGGTTGAAGACATCTGCCGGCAATTCCTGGTGGAGAATATTCCCGGCATGGTCGATCAATGGCTGCGCAAAGATGAATTCTGGACTGCGGTTGAACAGCGCATGCTCCCCCTGTTGCAGGGACTCATCCTCAAACGACTCGAACAGGAAAAATTGACCATCGTCGAAAAGTTCCGCTTGCCGGAAAAGATTCAGAATTCGGTGGAGAAGCTGGAGATGCGTGAACTGCACAGCATGATCAACCGGGTCTCCGGTGAACATCTGGTGGCCATTCAGCTGCTGGGATACGCACTCGGAGCCATCGCCGGCGCTCTGCTGATCCTCACCCGGCTGCCCGCACCGACGTAAAACAGCATCGGAAGAACAACGCAGCACAGAAAAAGAGAATTTTTGTGTCTTTTCGTGTCTTTTCGTTGTTAAAAAACAAAAAACACAGAATGTCGTATGATGAAAAAATCCTATAAAATTGTACTGGCCGGCAATCCGAATTGCGGCAAGACGAGCATTTTCAATCAACTGACCGGCACCCGCCAGCATGTCGGCAATTATCCCGGTGTGACTGTCGAGAGCAAGAGCGGGTACTTTGACTTGTCAGGCGTGCATATTGAGCTGATTGATCTGCCCGGCATTTACAGCCTGTCCTCGTCATCCCCGGAGGAAAAGGTCGCTTTTCTGGAATTGATTTCACCCGGTATCGATCTGATTATCAATGTCGTTGATTCCTCTATTCCGCAGCGCAACCTGTATCTGACTACTCAGCTGGCCGAGTTGAACATCCCTATGCTGATCGCCTTCAATATGAGCGATGAAGCTGAGAAAAAAGGACTCTCTTTCAAATTCCAGGATCTGGAAAAGTATTTTTCGGCGCGGATAGTGCAGACGGTTGGCACCCGTAACAGCGGCATCAGTGAATTGAAAAGGGCGTTGCAGGAGCTGCTGCCGCACCTGGAAAGGCATCAGGCTCCGCGTCTGAGTTACTGCAAGGAAGTCGATGCGGCCATTCAGGAAATCAGCGAAAAAATCGCCGTTCGCCCACCGCAGGCCTACCGGCATATTCCTGCACGATTTTTTGCCATCAAGCTTTTGGAAAAGGATGTATCGGCCACGGAGATGCCGGAATTGCAGGAATTCCTGCCGGCCGTCGAGGAGCAGATTCATCTGCTGGACAACCGCCATATGATGCTGACGGAGACCCTGATGGCGGATTGCCGTTACGCGCTGATTTCCGGTGCCTGCCGGCATTGCATCACCGCCAGCCGGGAAAGACGCTGGGAGATTTCCGATCGTATCGACAGTGTCATGACCAATAAACTCCTCGGCCTGCCGATTTTCCTGCTGATCATGTATCTGACTTTCTGGCTGACCTTCCGTTGCGCCGAACCCCTGATGGGCGGCATTGAATTCGCAGTCGCATGCTTGAGCAGCCTGCTTTCCTGGCTCTGGCCGTCCAACCAGCTGCCTCTGCTGAAATCTCTACTGATTGATGGGGTCGTTGGCGGCGTTGGCGGGGTCATCGTCTTCCTTCCCAATATCATTTTTCTCTTTCTGGCCATTGCCTTCCTGGAAGACAGCGGCTATATGGCTCGGG
>JAQVUB010000456.1 GCA_028699735.1 Lentisphaeria bacterium
ATGCTTCTGCACCACAGATCCTGGAGCGGTGTCAAGTACCATTGTGGCCACGGGCTGCACATGCATTGGGCAGAAGATGAATAAAAAAGAAGGGAGCACGATCATCGAGAAGTAGTGGGGCGGACCAGCAGGGTGCCTCCTTGACCGGACCGATCCAAGCTACAAGATGTCCTGCCGTGTCTGGAGTCTCATTTTCATACTCCACTTCTTGTCCAGTTGCGGGGATGACATCATATGGCCAGCCCCGCACTGGATCGACACCAAACCCCCAGTTGACAGAGTGGATCTTTCCATCCACCTCTTGTCTCATGGTTCGCGTGGCTTTCCGGATTCCTCCAATTCCATCAGATTCAAACACCTGATGTTCGAGTATGGCGAACCCATTCTCAATTCCTCTGAATATAGCTTTCATCACATTTCACCAATACCTACTAGTACCCACTAGTATTTATACTTTGCTCCTCCATCCCCTCGTAGGCTTGGATGTATCTCGATAGCCAGACCTGCACCAAACCGGAGAAATTTACCTCTGGATGCTGTTTTAGCCAGATGTCCATCTCATCAGGCAGGGTAATCTTGCGCCTATACATCATGATATCATCGCCTCTGCATGCCTCAATCTTTTCAGGTTATATCTCTCCTTGGTTCGAAAATGGCCGGATGGCCACCAGCTAGTGCAAACTGTTTTCTGGAAGCACAGTTTCAGCTTCTTCCATTCGCATTGCTGGCATTGTTTCATGACATCGCCCCGTAAAACATCACAATTCGCGAATTGAGCATCGCGGCCCTCTTCGCGCCTATTTTCGGCATTTCTTCCACCGGTCTAGCGTAAGCTTTCCTCGGAACTAGCGCCAGCCTGTAATCCTGCAGGACCGGCGCCAGACTTTTTGCCCCCATCCCAGGGAACAGGAAGCTTGCCGCCTGTGCCTCTCGCTCACCGTCTGCGGGCCGAAGGGAAAAGCCGCACATTGAGCCGTCGCATAGGTAGTCGTGTGCCAGCTCCAGTAGGTCTGCAAATTGATCTTCCCCGTCGAAGAAGCCGCTGTCGTCGCCTTTGTGGAACACTGGCACGCCGTTCAGGAACGACCTCTTGCGGAATGACTTGCACCTGGAGTGCGTGGTAGCTATCGCGTGCGATAGGTCAGCGCCTCTTAGATGCCTGCCACTTGCAGAATCCTTGATAGCCTTCTGGATGTCGCCTAGATCGCCCAGGATTACCACACACGCGCTATTGTCGGCTTCCCGGCATGATAGTACCTGTTCCATCAGGTGACCCGATAAAACAGAAGAAACAAAATCCGCTGGGGTTTTTAACTCTAGGTTCAACGTTTTCTTCATGAAATCCCTCGTAATAAATCACAACAGGTTTCTACCTTATCGACGGGTCTCTCGTATTTTATCCATTTACGAATTGCAATTTCTGAATCGCTTATGTTTAACGTTTTCTTATTTGATATAGTCACGCCAGGAATTAGCCAGACGTGTAAAGGCTCCAAGTTTTCACGATTATCGAACGCCAAGCAAAGGAAGTAATCGGCGATTGTGTTATATTTTATTTGAAATTTCCAATACCCATTTCGATTAACTCCCGAATGCAGACAAGAACTTTTTACATCAATTTTAAACCTCTTCCC
This sequence comes from Lentisphaeria bacterium, assembly GCA_028699735.1. Lineage (GTDB taxonomy): Bacteria > Verrucomicrobiota > Lentisphaeria > Oligosphaerales > Oligosphaeraceae > JAQVUB01. Next base: position 1,635 of record JAQVUB010000456.1, read on the forward strand.
ACAATAGAAATCAAATCCTTTGTTGCCATATGGCATTCTTTCGATGTGGTCAAAGAACTTGGATAGTGCTCTTTCGGCAACGTGAACTCCAAGATAGACCGTCGATTCTTTGGCGTCACTCATCGGCCTCTGTATGCCATTTCGATGCTTATATTCACGCATCCGCATGTTTTTACATGATCTACAATGTGCCCGGTGCCTTCCAGATTTCGTATAAGATTTCTCAAAATATGTTATTGGTAATATCCGATAGCATTTGCTGCACTGCTTAACTTCTCCTTCGGGCGGTGCCAAATGTGAAATTCTAAACTTCTCCAAAACATCAGCGGACCAATGTTTTCCATAATTCCAATGCTTCTCACCGGTCTCAGATGCACCAATTTTACGTTTATGCTCCTCCGACAACTTCCGTTTCATTTCACTGCCTCTGGAATCTTCGCTTTCCTCAAGCATTGCGGGCAAGTCGCGTAAAAACGGGCTTTGCCTTTATAGTCCCATTTATAAAGGCATTTCTTGTTTTCGCATTGCATTTCCATAGCTAGTTATTAGTAGCTAATAGTATTTAATTCTTTTCGTCCTCTCCGTCGGTCTCAATAACGAATTGCAAATCCACCGGAATATCGGAGCTGATCACCAGCGGGGCAAACCGCCCATCACCACCTAACGCTTTTCGCAGTGCCTTTTCACGGGCAGCTTCGCCAGGAGCCATCAAAACCTGTATCTTCATGCAACCACCCGAAACTTCACCACATAAACCATAATGTCCGGCACCTTCTCCAAATGATTGATCCTGCAAAATGCGACCCGATAGGCTGCCGCGTTGTGGTAGCCTTCCGCACTGGCATCCTCGTCCGAGATGTCCTTCAGCCTCTCCTGGTAGACATCCAAGACCTCCAGACGGGCAAAGAACTCTTTGGAGAGCATCTTGGTCTTGGCCAGGTGGATAGCCCCAACTTTGGCCCTAGGCTTCTTCCAGATCCGCCGGGTTTGGGTCTTGGTGCCCACCAGGATTGGCTCGACATGCTCCGGCTTGAAGAGCATCATGCTTGCCCCTTACAATCGCAGACGCACAGCCTGCATTCGGTCTCGACCTGATCGGGCCGGAAAACCAGCTTCCTCTGGCTGCATTTGTGTTCTCCGCTCGAAAGGATGGAGCGGGCAGTACATTGGGGAAGGATCATCGTATCCTCGTAATACGTATTCTAAGCTCGACGGTTGAATACAAGTCCGTGCCAGCATTCGTTTTTGAGAATGTCTCGGACTGATCGATGTCCCTCACTTGGTAATCGCCCGCCTTAATCTGCGCGATTATTTCCCCGAGCAGGGTCACGGTCTCAATATTGCTGTCGATCATA
>JAQVUB010000457.1 GCA_028699735.1 Lentisphaeria bacterium
ATTGGCCATGACAAAGTCGGCCTCATTTAGCAGCTCATGCGGGTCTTCATAATAGGTGATGGCTTTCTGGATGTTGCCTTCCAAGCCATGCACAGCCAGATTCATCTTGGCCAGGCGGATGGTGGTAGCGTTTTTCTCCAAACCGTAGAAGGTTAGCCTGTCCACCGGATTTTGATGATGGCGTTCGACAAAGCGGGCGCTCTGAACAAACATACCGCCGGAACCGGAGGCCGGATCAAGCACAATGCCACTTTGGGGTTCCAGCACGTTGGCGATGAGCGAAACCAGCGAAACGGGCGTAAAGAATTCGCCTCCGTCGTGGGCTTTTTGATCAGCAAACTGGGTGAGAAAATATTCGTAGATGCGGCCGAATACGTCACCCGAAACACGTTTGAGTTCTTCGGGGTTGAGCGTGCGCAAAAGCTGGCCGAGGACGTCGTTGTCGAGTTCCGAATATTCCGCCTTGGGCAAAACACCGCGCAGATTTTGGTAATCTGCTTCGATGGCTTCCATCGCCTCAATGATGGACTTGGCCCGGTCGTCGCTGTCGGTAAGCGCGACCAGATAATCAAACTGTGCTTTGGACTGGAGAAAGATGGCGCTCTTTTGCGAAAAGTCTTCCTTGGTCAGCGGCCTTGTTTTGCCGCCGCGCGTGGGCAGTTTTGATTCGATATCGTCTCTCACCGCAAGATAGCGGCTGTAGGCATGCCGCAGGAAAACAAGTCCCATGACGGGCAGAAAGTATTCGTTGCTGGCATAATTGGAATTGGCCCGCAGCGTATCGGCCGCCGTCCAGAGCCGTTTTTCAATCGCTTCGATGTGTTCCAGTTGGGGCATTTAAGTTCTTTACCTCCGGCAATATTTTCATTTACGTGTTGATTGGCATGACAAGCGCCGGTCCAATGGATCGATGATTCTTGATCGTATTAAATCGTAAGCTGCCTGTACGTCATACGCTGCATCAGCGGGCAGCAGGGGATTCAGATCCGTCAGGAAGCCACGATGCTTCATTTTTTCTTGCAGATTCTTTTCGTAATTTATGCTGTCAACGGTTTGGCCATCGTTTTCCATGTATTGTTTGAAGATATGGATTATTCTGCTGTGATCGGCTTTCCCTTCCGTGAGGCCTAACCACAAATCGAAAAGATCGCGCCCTTTTCTTCGTTGATACAAAGCCCTCAGTTTGGTCGCAAGCAATTCCTCCAGTGTGTACGTTGTGATCTCACAATTTCCCTTGAACCAGCGCGACTGAACAGTGAATGGCTGCTTCTGATAACCTTCCACTGTGAAATGCTCTCGCGTGTTGATTTCCACCTTCAGCCGCATCTGCACGATAGGAGGTCCCTCCGATTCCAACCGATAGATTAATGTGACCGATTGCTCCGTTTGTTTACGCCTTGGCACGCCAAGAAAGCCGTTCAGCGCATCCTGCAAGGCATCGATGACCTGTCCAATGGGCGCCGAAATTATTTGAACCAGGTCAATGTCCTCTGAGTAGCGCCGAGGAATATCAAAATAGAGTTTGTGCAATGCCGTACCCCCGCGAAAGGCTAATCGCTCTGCCAAAACGGGGTTTTGGAAAATAGCGACAAGCGCCCTGCTGATGATCAGGTCTTGTTCAACCTGGGCATCGTTAATCCAGGGTGCAAATTGACGCCAGGCGACAATATCTGCTTTAGGAATCACAGGTCACCCTCCACGTCGGTATTAATCCAGAGCCGCCATCTGATATTTTTTTCGGATTCTCGGGTAGGCAGCGATGGGTCCAGTCTTGTAAAGGGTGGATTATCGACGGCAATTAATCTGGCCAGTTCCACAACCAGTGCACCGTGGCCGGCTTTTTCCATCAACCAGCCAAGACGCTGTGCGCAAACCAGGTTTCCCTCCGCCTTTACGGCTTCGATCAATTTGGCGGCATTCATCGTTTCCGCAAGTTCCTGCAGTACGGTCATTGCACGATCCAGTCCACCGATTGACCTTGCATAACGGATGAGATCAATGGCCGTGGCCTCTGGTGAAGAAACGGAAATGTGCCCTGTTTGAACTTTAATTTTAGTAACAGGAGTTGCGTTGAAGTTGGTCTTAAAAAAAAAGCGAATGGCCAGGCCTTTCTTGCGGACTTCACGCTGGGGCGTGGTGGTGACAATCTGAAACTGTTGTGGCTGCTGATGGGCTGAACCATGAAGAGATGCGGCGCTGAGCAGTCCCACGTAATAAGGCTGCTCCAGATAGGCCATCAGGTCAGCGATAAACCATTCTGCAGGCAATACCCCCGTGGTGCGATATTCCAGAGGAACAATGACGAAAAAACCGCTGCGGATACGGAGGATTCGATTTTTTTTCGCCAGTCTTGCAGCGGCTTTTTTGAAAGCTTCCTCAGTAAATTTAAGGGTTGAGATTGCTTCTTCACGGGTGAAGAAATAGAGGCCTTGGGCCTGACGGGAATCAACCCAGGATGGAAGATCGCTTGAAGTTGCAGTTTTTGCTTTTCGAGGCATACCACCACCCGAGAATAATTTTGCAAATAAGACCATAAATAAGGCCATTTTGCAAATGATAAATCTCCATAGTTTCCCGCTGGTAGGCGTAGTCAGAAGATACAATCCGTCGCCGTCAAAAAGCTTACATTCTTTTTCCACCGGCTTAGCCGTGCGAACTTTGACTTCGGAAAATGGTTAATTCTTTCTAGGCATGTGCTGTGTCCTCCATTTTTTTGGGGGCCTTTCACTGTTCAAGTGCCACACAAAACGCTGGATTTTGACGAGTATTACAACGCTGCCCTGGACAAGAGACAATAAAAAAACCCGCTATCTCTAGCGGGTTTTGTACTAATCCAGACTTTACTGGATTGATGTATTGGCTCCCCAGCGCGGACTCGAACCACGGACCCGATGGTTAACAGCCATCTGCTCTACCGACTGAGCTACTGGGGAATCGGTCTTTTTATGCAACGTTTGAATAATTTCCCTTGTCTTTGCCGGAA
>JAQVUB010000458.1 GCA_028699735.1 Lentisphaeria bacterium
GGTCCGACGTATATGCCGTTGGGGCTTGCCTGTCTGGCAGCGCTTGCCCGGGATCAGGATGCTCCTCTGGATTTGTTTGATGCCAATCTGGAGTTGTGGCAGCATCTCTGCGATCAGGATCTGACTCTGGGGGCCATGCGCGCTTTTTTTCAGGGGTCAATGGATCGTTTTCTGAATCCGGCTGTGTATGCGGGGCACTCGATCCGAATGCCGGAAGCACGGAGAAAGATCGACCAGCTCGAACAGCAGGCCAGAGAATACCTGCAGGGAAACGGACTTGGCTCCGGTTTGCAGGAACTGCTGCAACGCCATACTGCCAGGATCCTACGTGAAAAATCCCCTGAAACGGTTGCTTTTTCGGCGATGTATCTGGATCAGCTGCCCTTTATCCTGGCACAGGCCAAATATCTGGTTGAGGAAGAAAAGGCGGGCTGCCGTATTCTAATTGGCGGGGCGGCGATGAGTGCGCTGTCGGTACCGGAATTGATGGGCGCGGCTCCTTTTGTCGCTGCGGTGGTCATCGGCGAAGGAGAGGTTGCCTTTCAAGCGTTGCTCAAAAAACAGCCCCTCGCTACCATCCCGGGTTGCTGGTATCGTGATCAGGGTGATATCCGTTTTGCCGGTGAGGGAATCGTACAACAGGATCTCGCCTCGCTCTGCATGCCGGATTTTTCGCAATTGGCTGGCGGTGGGTATTTCAATCCGGTTCCGGTGATGCCGGTCTATGGTTGCCGGGGTTGCAAATGGCGCCGTTGCCGTTTCTGCACTCACAATCATTCTTTCGGAGTGTACCGCGAACGTCCACCACGCATGGTAGCCAAGGAAATGCTGGCGCTGCGCATGCGCTTCGGCTGCCGGCATTTCTATTTTGTCGACCAGTATGTCGATCCGATCTATCTCAATGAATTGAGCGATGCAATTCTGGAATTGAAGCTGGATTGCCGGTTCCAGATCATGGCGCGGACGGTTGCAGGGTATACGCCGGAGTTGCTGCATAAAGCGGCGCAGGCGGGGTGCTGCTGGATCAGCTGGGGCGTGGAAAGCGGTTCACAAAAGCTACTGAACCTGATGAATAAGGGAACTACCCCGGAAATTGCCCTGCGGGTGCTTCGAGATGCGACAGCGGAAGGCATTTCAAATCTGGTCATGATGATCTTCGGTGCCCCAGGATCCGATGCAAGCTGCCTCGATGAAACCTTTGCATTTCTTGATCGTGCCTGGATGCATATCGATGGCATGACTGCCAGCGCTTTTGTCCTTTTTGATCAGACGGATTTCGGATCCCATCCGGAACGCTTCGGCCTGGAAATACTCGGCAAAAACCGTGTTCTTTGCGTGGAGGGGCGTCCGCTTTATGACTTGAAACTGCGCTTCCGCCGTGATTCCGAGCCGGGTCGCAGTGAATCTCCCCTGGCGGCCATGGAGATCGAGAAGTGGGAGCGCTATAAGGCCTGGTTGCCGGAGCTGCCCTTTCACGGTGCTTTGTGCTGCGAGCATTATTTGCTGTATGCGGATGCTCTTCAGGCCAGTCACCGTCCCGGAAGGAACCAGCGCCCGGCCTGATTCTACGTGCTGCGGATTAAGGGTATTTTGCCTGCAGAGTGCGGTTGGCTGCAGCGCTGCGGGCAGTCCAGTCCATGACATGAATGGGTCTTCGGGCCCATTCAGCAGTGATGACCAGATCTTCTTTTCCCAGCAGGTGGTTGACGATATTCTGATAAAAACGGAAGGTCTCGCTGTCGCCGACCGGGCCGTCTTTGACAACGGGTCCGCTGGATTCCTGGCAATAGGCCGTCCATGTATTTGGCTGAATCATAAAGTTACCGGCAGTGCCGCAGACTTCCAGCCAGCCCGGCTTGGGATTGCTGTCGAGGTTTGAAAAGAGCAGCTTCAGATAGGTGCCATCGTCAAAACGAACCAGAGAAAATGCCTCGTCTTCGATGCAATCTTTTTTCCAGCAGGTGGAAGGACCCCAGAATCCCTGATGCATGAAGCCGCTGACTTCGACCATCCGGCCTTTGAGCAGCTGCAGAGAATACTCAAGAAAGTGTGCCCCCCAGTCATACATGATGCCACCGGAAATGGTTTTGGAGCTGCGCCACCAGTCTTTGGGTTTGTGGTAACTGCCTAAATGTGCATCAATGCGGATGATATCACCGATGATCCCGCTTTCAATTTTCTGCCTGGCGTTGAGGATCCAGCCATCCCAGTGGCGGTTGTGATAGGTCGACAGCATGACCTTGTTGCGATCCCGTGCGGCGATCATCGCGTCGCATTCATCGGTGCTGATGGCAAAGGGTTTTTCGGTGATCACATGCCGTCCTGCATCCATGCATTGAATGGCCAGTTCCGCATGGGTATTATGAGGCGTGATGACGGTGATCAGGTCGACATCGCTTTTGGCCAGCATTTCCGCGGCGGAGGAGTAGGTCTCAATCCCTGGAAAATCCGCTGCCGCGGCTTTGCAGCGTTCCACATCAATATCGGCAACCGCACAGATCCGCATGCCAGCTTCGGTCATGCCATCCAGATGATGTTTGCCCATCATAAACGAAGGGCCATAGCCGATGACACCAGTCTTGATATCTGAGGCTTTCCTGAAGAGGGAACATTTTTTCATTTGGGTGCTCTCAATCTTTCTATAAAACAATCCAGGCATCACAAGCTGCTCGATGAATCCCGAAAGCGGCATGCAATAATTTACTGCAAGTCGGGAAAATTGATATCTGTCTTTTCGCCCCGCAGCTTTTTTTCATGAAAATGGCAATACGTCAGTCTTCTGTAGTGCGGGGAAAAAGCGGGACATGGGACTATGGGTAGCGGGCATCCAAAAAGGTTTTTTAACCACGAAAGGCACGAAAAAGCTTGGGGTGGACTGGCGTCCACAACCTATTTTTTAACAACGAAAAAACACAAAAAGACTCGAAAATTTTTTAAGGTTGTTGCGTTGCGGTAAGAGATCGCTGTGCAAAA
>JAQVUB010000459.1 GCA_028699735.1 Lentisphaeria bacterium
CTACATCCATGGCAGAGCGTATTCCGCCGCTTGCAATCAGTGTTACCTGGCCACGCACGCCCTCAGACTCAAGAAAGCGGTGAACCCTTGGAATAGCATATTCAATGGGCATGGCAATGTTCTTTTTTGCTATATCCGGGGCAGCACCGGTGCCCCCATAACTGCCATCAAAATGAATAACGTGAGCTCCGGCATAATAGACGCCGACCGCAACCATATCGGAGTCAGCAGGGGTGGATACTTTCACAGATACCAGCCCTTCGGGGTTGATATGTTTTACCCAGTCAACATGTTTCTTGTGATCTTCCACTGAATAAACACTGTGGAAAGGGAAGGGAGAGAAGAGTGCATTACCGATCACGGTCTGGCGTATGGCTGCCACTTCGGCAGTAACCTTGTCCCCCAGCAGATGTCCGCCAAGACCGGGTTTTGCGCCCTGGGCATATTTAAACTCAACCATCGGAGCGCGCCTGATCGTCTCTTCCCTGACGCCGAAAAGCCCGGTAGCCACCTGGGTTATTATGTTACCGGCATAGGGTGTGATTTTTTCATGGTAGCCCCCTTCGCCGGTGCAGGTGAGAGTGCCCAGCTTCTTTGCAGCCCTTGCACGGCCTACTAACACCGAAAGAGCAGTTGAGCCAAAGGACATACCGCCCCCGTAAACCGGAATATCTATAGTCAGCGGCAGGCGCCCATCATTTCTGCGATTCAGCTTTACGCTGGTGTCTATCTCCTCATCTGTTACATCCAGATACTGCTCCATTGGTGCCGGTTTAAAACGCATGCGGTCAAAACCACCACCAGAATTACCCATGGAGTATTCAAGCTTTGGAACCGGCAGTTCTCCGGTCTCAGCCATCGCCCAGTGCCCTAAAAGCATCTCTGCCGGCCAGCGGTAGTCACCCAGCGTTTTGATCAAAGGATTTAACCGCAGGGTCAATGCTTTTTGCGGGCATCGATCGATGCAGTAATAATCATTGGCAGCGCATTCAAAACCGATACAACGATCCATGCGCGGCCGGAGAGTGCCGGAGTAGGCATCGTAGTGGGGATGAACACCATAAGGGCAGAGCCTGGCACACAATCCGCATTCATTGCAATCCGCACTGCGTTTGATGATGTATTTACCGATCGGATTGCGGTAGCGGGACGAGGCAGATTCAGCCTGGGGTAAGCTTTTTTTATCTTTTACCAAATCCATATCACACCAGACCTTTCGCCACTCTACGCCCAAAAATTGGCCCAAAGCTCTCTTTTTCCAAATCCTTAAACCACATTGAGCGCCCGATCTCGCCTCTTAAGCGCCTGACTTCTCTAATCCCCATGGCACCCATTACTTCAATCAACTGGTTTCGCCACGCCCCCGTCAGGTTAAGCATTCGCTGGCGCGCCCAGCTTACGGGAATCTCTCCGATCAAAACCGGGCAAGATTTACCTGAGCGGCAGCGGTAACACATGCGGCATTCAAGTGCCAACAGCAACGGATTGGAAATTACCACCGCATCAGCTCCGCAGATTACAGCCTTGGCAAGATGCTCCGCCATAGCAATTCCTCCCGAGAAAACCAGGTTGGTTCGGAAACGCAAGCCTTGTTCAACAAGTGAGCAATGAACCTCGCGGATCAAAGAACTTAAAAACCGCGGCTGGCTGGCGCCAAGCTCATTACCATCTGCGTCAGCGTAGAAATGAAGCATGTCCACCCCATCCAGCTCTGCCAATTCAGTTGCTCGCACAACAGCACTTTTATCAAGGCTCAGGCCAACGCTTATTGAAATATCAGGATTGATGGCCTTTACGTCTTTTATTATTGAAATGATATTTTCATAATCACCAATTTCAGCTAGCTGGCATTCTTTGATCAGGTTTTTAAAAAGCATCAGGTTGTTTTCATTCAGGCAGGGTATAAGACTGGGCGCAAATGGCAGAAGTTCATCACTGTATTCTTGCCCGCGCAAAAACATAAACGTCCCAAGCTCTGAGGCAGTTGAAGCAAACGCCCATAGAACCTGATGGTTGATTACACCGAAATCAGGCACTTCAAACAGCAGGGGAATAGAAGCTTCAACCATCTTTTGATATTCAGTTATCAGCCCTCCATCCGGAGAAAAGGACAGGTGGTGAGGCCTACGGGTCAGGTCAACCGAGGTGTTGATGTATTCCCTTCCGTGGATACCGTCCCGGGTAGGGCGAACAATTTCGCTCATATCTGTCCAGATAGAGTCAAACCCGTGTCCGGCAAACTTGCCCCGGTAACCTGCGCCGGAAACCGGTACCTTGCCGTTTTCAGCCTGCATCCATGTCTGGTGAATGATGTCTGCCGTCCAGTACTTATCACCCAGTTCGTCCCAGTCCGGGTTTATCACCCGGGAAAAAATGCCCCGCGTGCATTCCTGAACGCACCTAAAGCACCCTTCACAGGCATACAGGTACTGTGGCTCCTTCATCTTTTGCATATTGCTGTAATTGAGTTCAAAGATCCCGTAAACACAGTTTTTCCTGACACACTCGCGGCAGCTGCCGGCGCATTCTTCCCTGAATTCAACGGTTGCGTATTTGCCTGCCAGCGGAAACCGGGGCAGTGCTTCTTTTACATTGATGTGATACTTTTCGGGCACAGTTATCCCCCTTCCTGGCAACCGGGGGCTGCTATCAATCCCGCTTCTTCTACCAGGGCGCCAACCGCCTGCTCGTTTTCAATAGCCATGATGTGCACACCACTTACACCGGCAATCGCTTGCAGCTCGTGAATGGTTTCCAGGGCTATCTCCACACCTTCACGAGCCGCCTTTTCTCTGGGAACTCCCTCCATCCTGCGAATAACGGCCTCCGGTATATCCATACCGGCAACCTTTTGCGCCATGTATCTGGCCATACCGGCAGACTTGAGAGGGGTCACACCTCCGAGTATATAGACCTTGTCTGTTAATCCCTCCTGGCGGAGACGGGACATCCATTCCCTGAATCTTT
>JAQVUB010000460.1 GCA_028699735.1 Lentisphaeria bacterium
GTCCCGTCCGTGTCCCGTCCGTGTCCCGTCCGTGTCCCGTCCGTGTCCCGTCCGTGTCCCGTCCGTGTCCTGAAACTTAGGTTGTGGGCGCCAGCCCACCCCAAGCCATTTCGTGTTTTTCGTGGTTACAAATCCAATTCGATCAGGCTGGTGGAGCCGCAGAGGTCATTGAATGGGGATTTTTCATCATAAGCGGAGAGAAAGCACTGATGGACTTCTTTGGGCAATTCGGCCTGGACGCTGTTTTCGCTGACTTGTGCAGGAATGCTTTTCCAAAGGCGCTTATGGGTGACTTTTTCTGCCGCATCTTCGGTATAGCAGAGGATGGCATGGGTAATTCCCTTGCCTTGTGACAGAATATCCGCCTGGATCAAGTTTCCCTCGATCCGGGCTCTGGATAGTTTCGGCAGTCCGGTGCCGCCCTTGAGGAAATACTCTGCCATGCGGAAACAGGATGGGAATTCGAAGCCGACATGCGAATGCGGCAGGCGGATGACCAGCGACTGGTTTTCCAGTTTGGCGCATTCATCAAAACCGGCCTGCAGGGTGGCCGGGGTTACATTTTGGTCATTGGTGCTGGCCACCCAGTAAAGGGGGATTTTCGCCGCATGATGAAAGCGTCCGTTGATAAAGGCAGTGTTGTCTCTTTTGACATCCCCGCAGTAAATCTCGATGCCACCCTTGAAGCGCGGATCAACTGCTGCGACCATCGCGCCATACCAGCTGCCCCACGACAAGCCGACAAAAACCGTCTTCTCCGGATTCACATTTTTCAGGGAGCGCAGCAGGGAATGCGCCAGTACCATATTGGCTACATTGACCTCGTGGTTCTGGCGCTTGCCACCGTCCAGGTCAGCACGTGCAACATTGGTCTCCGTCGGCTTTTCCGGGTTGGTCAGCGGCCTCTGGTTGTACCAGTCCAATGCCATCACCACATAGCCTTGCTTCAGCCAGAGTTTGGTGTATTGCGGGTAAGCGGTGCCGCCGCCGCCATGAATCAGCAGAACTGCCGGATAGCCCCCTTCCGGCATGACCGTCTCAGGATACCCGTAATAAGCAAAAAATTCTGCGGGTTTCCCATCGACAGGCGCACCCTGTATCAGGACATCCCGCAAGCCCTCATATTTACTGTCAGCATAAGGCGCCTCCCGGAATTCTGGTACCTTTGACAATTCTGCATAATTCCAGTATTTTTCCGGTGCTTCGCGAAAATTCTGTTCGTCGCTCAGGCCGTCGCTGCCGCAGATCAGTCCCATCATACACCTCGCAATCAGTAGTTTCTTTAACATCAAACTATCCTTGGTAAAATTGTGGTTTGGCTGTTAAAATACTCTCGTACACTGCAAAATACTATAAACGAAAAAAGAGACTCTGCTATATGAGATGATAAAACCCCTGTGCATGGTGTGTGGTACTGAAGTAAAGCTGGGTGGCTGTGGTATTTTTTAACAACGAAAAGCACGAAACGACCCGAAAAATTTCATGGGAAGAACAACGCATTCTCGCAGTCAAAGCCGCTTCCCAAGAAATTTTTTCGGGTCGTTTCGTGCTTTTCGTTGTTAAAAAAAGAATTTCTCTGTTATCCAGATGCTTATGGTGCAGGGGGGGGCGGTGGTGGCGGCAGGAAGATCAGCACCATCGTGTTGAGATTTTCGCCGGTGCCGCTGCCGGCACCAGTAACCGTATAAATGGGCCTTATGGTGATATTGACTTCATCGGTGGGGTTGACTGGAGCCAGATTAACGTCATAGCCCCCTTCGGAGGCCAGGTCTGCAAGGGGAACGACGAACTCCTGCGATGCATAAAAATCTTCGGCGCCCGGTTGTCTGAAATCAATGAAGACCTTGGCATTTTCGGTTGGCACGGCATGGGTGGTGAAAGGATATCCCGTATTGTCCAGCCCGTGCACTTCTCCGAGATCGACCGGTACAATATTCGAGCGGATGCGGATGCTTTGAGGGAAGGGTTTGTCCAGCTGTGTGGTAACTATGCGGAAATCACTGAGGATATCGGTTCCCCCGTTCCAGATATCCACGGAGTATTCACCCAGGACTCCAGTGGTATCGCAGGTGATCTCCAGATCGGCTGAGGCCTGCTGAATGCGCTCTCCCCAGAGGTTGAACCAGGTTGTTTCGGGGGGCAGGGTGATCAGTCCCAGAAATAGAACGGTCATTTTCGCGGGATGAATTTCGGGGGAATCCCCCGTGCTCGAATTGGCATTGACGGCCACCAGTCCGATATTCATCAGTCGGTCCGAATTTTCCAAAGAGGCCAGTGAAAAATCGAGGACGCGAACTTTTTTGTCTTCATCATGATCAACACCCTCGATTTTTGTAATGCCGATGCCTTCTGGTCCCTTGAACAGGACGGCAAACAGATCGCTGCAGACTTCATCAATCCGCACACGCGCATACATGCCTTCCTTGATGACTTCTTTCGGTTTCGGAAAAGTAAAGAGCCAGGTGGCTGCACCCAGATCCTGAATCTGGAATTCCTGTTCGAGTTTGCCGCTTAAATCACTGGTCTTCTCGATTTTACTGATCTTACCATTCTGTGGAAACCGCATCCAGTCTACTTCATTCTGATCCGTATTCTGAAAAATCGTTAGAGACCTTTGACTGTTGCTGCCGAAGGGCATTTTACCGGAGGGCGCATCGCTGACCCCATCGCTGAGATAATTGCGCAGGAAGACATGGTAAAGGTAATCCAGGCCAAGAATAGACATGGAGTTTGCGCCGGCCTTCAAGGGGGCTATGCCTTTCCCTGCAGCATAGTCCGCATGACTGAAAACCGTATGCCAGAAATGGGCTTTCCAGTCGTAGCGTTTAGAAAGATAATACGCGAAGGCCGACAAGCTGTAGCCATGGAAGCCGGCATTGTTGGGGCTGAACAGGGAGCTGGAGCGGTACAGGCCGTTGATTGGCGCGCGCGGATTCTTGTAGGTCGTCGGGAGATAATTATCTCC
>JAQVUB010000461.1 GCA_028699735.1 Lentisphaeria bacterium
CAATAAGTGTGGTTCGGTTGTCGAAATTCTTACTGCGGGGGTGGCACCGTTCTGCTGTGGCGAAGAAATGAAGCTGCAGGTGGAAAATACAGTCGATGCCTCCAAGGAGAAGCATGTGCCGGTGGTGGAGGCCTTTTCCGGCGGCATGAAAGTGAAAGTCGGATCGGTAGCGCATCCAATGACCGAAGAGCATCATATTGCCTGGGTGGAAGTGATCAACGGAGATTATGTAAACCGCTATTTTCTCAAGCCCGGCGCCCAGCCGGAAGCGGTTTTCTATGTCGCTCCGCAACCCGGCATGATCATCCGTGAATATTGCAACCTGCATGGGCTCTGGGTCACAAAACTCTAGGGATCAGCTGCAATGATGCTAAGGGCAGGCAACGGAAGAAAATCCGCTGCCTGCCTTTTTTCATGATGATCAGCTGCATCCACTTGGGGAAATATAACATGTCAGTGCTGGGTGGCAGTGGTGTTTTTTTACAACGAAAGACACTAACGACCCGAAAAAATTTCTTGGGATGAACAACGCGTTTTCGTAGCCAACGCCTCCTCCCATGAAATTTTTTCGTGCTATCATCCAACATCTTTTTTTTTGTGAAAGATTTTTTAAAACAGGACACGCAAGTTTCTATCCATGAGACACTGTCTCATTTTTGAGAATTTTTTTAGGGTTTTGCTCTGATGTGATGAAAGCGAACCGCGATGCCGGCGGAGACGCCGAGGAGGGAAAGGACTACACAAGCTTGCACGGATCAAGGGGATCCGGCTATACCTCCTTTTCCGCTTTCCCGTCGCCATCGGAGGCATTAAAACGCCATCGACACACGACCCCATTTCCCTCCTTGTTTTTGATCGTCGGAGGGAATATGGAGCGCCGGCGGCCCGCCGGCTCCCCTTTCGTGTTGATATCCACATAAAGTGCATTTGCCGCACATCTCTCTCTGACAAACTGATTTTATGGCCGTATTATCACGCTTGTAAATTTTTCGTTTGGGGGAGCCGGCGGGCCGCCAGCGCTCCATATTCCCTCCGACGGAGACAACAAGGAGGGAAGTTACCACATAGGGTTCAAGGTGCAAGCATGACATTTTGCGCAGCGATCTCTTATCTCAACGCAACAACCTTTAATAAAATTTTCGAGTCTTTTTGTGTTTTTTCGTTGTAAAAAGAATCCTGTCACCCAGTTTCATTTGATGGATTACCTTATTCGTAAGAAAATGCTGATAAATCGTCGTATCGTCAAGGAAATCTGTTTTGCAGGGAGTATATTTTTTCCAGTGAATCGTTCCGTAGCCTGCCAGTTGTGACGAGACGGCGTCACACTGGCGTATTCTCAACACGATGCAGAAAGGAAGAAGACCGATGAAACGTAAAATCAGAATGGGTATGGTCGGGGGGGGACCCGGTGCATTTATTGGTGAGGTCCATCGCATGGCAGCACGCCTTGATGGGGAAATCGAGCTGGTCTCTGGGGTTTTCGGAAGGGATCCGGAGAAATCCCGCCAATGTGCCTCTGATTTATATCTTGATCCTACCCGTGGCTATGCGGATTATCAGACAATGATCGCCAAAGAACTTTCCTTGCCGGAGAATGAGCGCATTGATTTCGTTGCGGTCTGCACTCCCAATCTGTATCATTTCACGGTGGCCAAGGCCTTCCTTGAAGCAGGCTTCCACGTCCTTTGTGAAAAACCTGTTGCTATGAGTTCAGCGGAAGCGGTTGAACTGGACAGTCTGGTCAAAAAGAATGGAAGACTTTTCTGCCTGATGCACAACTATACGGGTTTTCCGATGATTCGGCAGGCTCGTCAACTGATCGCCGACGGGGTGCTCGGCACAATCCGCAAAATCAACGTGGAGTATTCTTTGGGCTGGCTGGCGGCTCCCAATGCCGGCAAACAGGCTGCCTGGCGGGTGGACCCAAAACAGGCCGGCATTTCCGGATGCATGGCTGACATTGGCACGCATGCCCAGAACCTGATCGAGTTTGTCAGCGGATTGAAAATTACCGCGGTCAGTGCGGATTTAGCCACTTTTGTCGAAGGGCGTTCCCTTGATGATGACGGCAGCGTTCTGTTGCGCTTCAACAACCCCGTTGCCCGGGGAGTGATCTTCGCAAGTGAAGTCGCAACCGGCGAAGAAAACAACTTTATTCTGAAAATCTATGGTGACAAGGCCGCTCTGGAATGGCACCAGCAAACCCCCGAAGATCTGATCCTGCGCTCGAATGACGCACCGATTCAAATCCTCAGACGAGGCTGGCCAGGCACCGGCAGCGCCGCTGCAGCTTTCTCCAGATTACCCGCAGGACACCCGGAAGGATTCCTCGAAGGCTTTGCCAATATGTATAAAGCCTTTGCAAAAGCAATCCGAGACAAGCAACCCGGAGATTATCCATCCACCGCAGACGGAATCGCGGAAATGCATTTTCTGGAAGCGATTGTGGCTAATTCCCGTGGGACTGAAAAATGGACAAAAGTTCCGCAGTGACCCGCAGAGAGCCGCACCCGTTCTGACTTCAACTTCCAGTCAGGTTGAAGTCAGCGGGTCTGAATAATGAAAGCGTTCCGGACAATTCTTCGGTCAGGTCTTTTTTTAGCGGATCAAGAGGAAAGTCATGTTCATCGATATTCATGTTCACACTCGTTTCATTCCGGTGATGCCGCGTCCCAACGGCAGTACTTACGCTTCGCCGGATGCCCTGCAGAAATTTTACCAAGAAGTCGGCATCGAGAAAGCGGTCATTCTGCCGGGTCTTGGCGGGGCTTGTTCGCATGGGGGACAGTCCATCGAAGAACTTGTGCAGATGTCACAGACCCGCTACCCCTGGATGATTCCATACTGCAATATTGATCCGCGTATGGTTGACAACAATCCCTACGGTGACGGTATGCAGCGGATGGTGCGTTATTACAAAGAGATTGGCTGCAAAGGGGTAGGGGAGGTCTTCAGC
>JAQVUB010000462.1 GCA_028699735.1 Lentisphaeria bacterium
TTCGTGTTTTTCGTGCCTTTCGTGGTTAAAAAAACTTTTTAGGCGTTCTCTACATATGTCGTGGGGTGCCAGCACACGCCAAGCGAAATTCAAGATTTATGTGATAAAAGCATCGAAGCGAAAGGCATATTATTTCATTTTATTGGTACTGTAGTACATTATGGCTGAAAACGGTTTTTTGCAGGCAGTAGGGTTTTCGGCGGAAACTGTACAAAAATGGGAATATGAATACATCCACGATGAAGATGTTTGATAACGTCAGTGAGTTTGTCAGGGACGATCTCAAGCGTGAATTCAAACCCGGGAGCAAGGTTTCGATCGCGGCGGCCTGTTTTTCGATCTATGCGTATCAGGAGCTGAAAGCGGAGCTTTCGAGTCTCTCCGAGTTGCGTTTCCTCTTTACTTCGCCAACCTTTACGACGGATCAGGCTCCCAAGGAGAAGCGTGAGTTTTATATTCCGCGTTTGACCCGTGAAATCAGTCTGTATGGTTCAGAATTTGAGATCAAGCTTCGCAATGAGCTGACGCAGAAGGCGATTGCCCGGGAGTGTGCGGACTGGATTCGCCAGAAGGCCCGTTTCAAGTCGAACATCTCCGGGGATCAGATTCCTGGTTTTCTGAATGTGGAAGGGTCTGATTGCTGCACGTATCATCCGATCAATGGCTTTACGACGATTGACATTGGTTGTGAACGCGGCAACAACTCGTTCAATTATATCACCAAGCATCCGGCGGAGACCAGCCGGCGGTTTATTCAGACCTTTAACAGCCTCTGGAAGGATCAGGCCAAGCTGCAGGATGTGACTGAAGTGGTCATTGACAATATCACTGCGGCATACCGGGAAAATGCACCGGCATTCATTTATTTTTTGACGCTCTTCAATATCTTCAGCGAATTTCTGGCCGATGTCTCTGCGGATGATCTTCCCAATGAGGGGGTTGGTTTCAGGAACAGTCAGATTTGGGGCAAGCTGTACGATTTTCAGCGTGATGCCGTGCTGGCCATGATCAGCAAGCTGGAAAAGTACAATGGGTGTATTCTGGCGGACAGCGTTGGCCTGGGCAAGACCTTTTCGGCTTTGGCAGTGATGAAGTACTATGAAGACCGCAACAAGAATGTGCTCGTGCTTTGTCCGAAGAAGCTGGCCAACAACTGGAATACCTTCAAGGGCAACTATGTCAATAATCCGATTGCCGGGGACAGGCTGCGCTATGATGTCCTCTATCATACGGATCTGTCACGGCGCCGGGGTGAATCCAATGGCATTGACCTGAGCCGGCTGCGCTGGGATACCTACGATCTGATTGTCATTGATGAGTCGCACAACTTCCGCAATGGAGCGGATGTCTATGGTAACGAGGAAAAGCGTGAAAACCGTTATCTGCGTCTGATGAATCAGGTCATCCGTCCGGGAGTACGCAGCAAGGTGCTGATGCTCTCTGCCACACCCGTCAACAACCGTTTTCAGGATTTGAAGAATCAGCTTGCGCTGGCCTATGAAGGGCGTGCGGAACTGCTCGAAAAAAAACTCGAAACACGCCATGGGATCGACGAAATTTTCCGCCAGGCGCAACGGGAATTCAATGCCTGGAGCAAGTTGTCCCCGGAGGAACGTACTGCGGATGCCCTGCTGGAACGTCTTGACTTCGATTTCTTTGAGCTGCTTGATGCAGTGACCATTGCCCGTTCACGAAAGCATATCGAAAAATATTACGATATCAATGCCATCGGGAAATTTCCCGAGCGCCTGAAGCCCCTGAGTCCTCAACCGGCTCTGACCACACTGAAAAATGCGATCAATTACAAGGAGATTTTCGAGCAGCTGCAGGAACTCACCCTGATGATTTATCTGCCTTCCCTGTTCATCTTTCCCACTGCGCGGGATAAGTATGATCTTTCCTCGCCGGCAGATGAGGACTGGAAAGAGAGCAATCTTTCGCAGCTTGGCCGTGAAAAAGGGGTGCATCGCCTGATGAGCATTGCACTGTTGAAACGCCTGGAGAGTTCCGTGTATGCCTTCGGGCTGACGCTCGAGCGCATCCGCCAGCTGAATGTCAAGACGATTGAAATTATCGACCGTTTTGAGAAGGCCGGCGGCATGGACCTGTTTGAATTTTCTGACATGATCGCGTCAACAGCCGGCGAAATCGATGATGATGATGTCGAATTTTTCATGGTTGGAAAAAAGGTGCGCATTGATCTGCGCGACATGGATTATGTCTCCTGGCGTCAGAAGCTGGCCCGTGATGTCGAGACGCTGGAGCTTCTGATTTCGATGATCCGGGATATCACCCCGGAATACGACAACAAGCTGCAGACGCTGCTGCGTCAGATTGCCGGCAAAGTCCGTCAGCCGATCAATCCCGGCAACAAAAAAGTCATCATCTTCAGTGCCTTTGCCGATACGGCGGAATATCTCTACGGGCATGTCAGCACCTTTATGATGGAAAATTTTGCTTTGCATACCGCGATGGTGACCGGTACCACAGATGGGCTTTCGACCGTACCGAAGCTGAAGATGGATATCAACACGGTTCTGACCCTGTTCTCCCCCGTATCCAAGGAAAAAGAGCTGCTTTATCCAGGCAATCCGGTGCAGATTGATGTTTTGATCGCGACCGACTGCATCTCCGAAGGGCAGAATCTGCAGGACTGCGATTATCTGATCAACTACGACATTCACTGGAATCCGGTGCGCATCATTCAGCGTTTCGGGCGCATTGACCGTATTGGCAGCCACAATGACTGCATTCAACTGGTGAATTATTGGCCGGATATGACGCTGGACGATTATATTCAGTTGAAGGACCGCGTCGAGACGCGGATGAAGCTGTCGATCATGACGGCGACTGGTGACGGCAATCCGATTCTGGACGATGACAACCAGGGCGATCTGGAATACCGCCGTAAGCAGCTGGAACGTTTGCAGCAGGAAGTCG
>JAQVUB010000034.1 GCA_028699735.1 Lentisphaeria bacterium
ATGTAGTACGGGCTTTAGCCTGCCGTATGTACGTCCCCCCTGTCGTATGTAGTACGGGCTTTAGCCTGCCGTATGTACGTCCCCCCTGTCGTATGTAGTACGGGCTTTAGCCTGCCGTATGTACGTCCCCCCTGTCGTATGTAGTACGGGCTTTAGCCTGCCGTATGTACGTCCCCCCTGTCGTATGTAGTACGGGCTTTAGCCTGCCGTATGTACGTCTCCCCTGTCGTATGTAGTACGGGCTTTAGCCTGCCGTATGTACGTCCCCCCTGTCGTATGTAGTACGGGCTTTAGCCTGCCGTATGTACGTCCCCCCTGTCCCCTGCCCCCTGAAATTCAGCTTGCCATTATTGGAGCGACGATTATTGTAAGGAAATGCCTGTTTCATTCTTCTTTCAGTTTTTCAAAAAAAGGATTTTGTTATGCTCAAGCCGATTGGTGTTCAGTTGTATTCTTTGCGTGATCTGACCGTTTCCGGGTATGCTTCTGTATTAAAAGCAGTTGCTGATATTGGATATCAGTGTGTTGAGCCAGCCGGTTTCCGGAACACCCGCCCTTCGGAATTCAAGAAAATGGCCGATGACCTGGGACTGAAGATCATTTCCTCGCACACCCCCTGGGCGCGTCAAGCCGGCACGCTTGGTGAAATCATGGAAATAGCCGATATTCTGCAGCTGGACAAAATCGTCTGCGGATATGGCCCCGACCAGTTCAAAGACCTCGATGCCATCAAGGCGACTGCCGACAATACGAATGCCATGCGCGAAACACTCGCCAAAAACGGCTTCACCCTCTTTCAGCACAATCATGACTTCGAATTCGGACGCATCGATGGCAAAATCAAATACGAAATTTATAAAGAACTCTGCCCCGGACTGAAATTCGAAATGGACTGCTTCTGGTCCACCAACCGCGGTCGCGAAAATGCCGTCGAAATGCTCAAGCTTTTTGCCGACAGCACCATCCTGCTGCACCTCAAAGATGGCTTCCACCCCCAGCAAATCGTCAAGAATGCCGAGGGAAAAGAGGTCGTCGAACGCGGTGTTGATCTGCGACCTCTGGGTACCGGAGATCTGCCTATCAAGGATTTAATTGAAGCAACCCCAGACTCCGTCGAAGCGATCATCGTCGAACTGGATTTCTGCAATATTGATATGATGACCGCTATCGAAATGAGCTATAAATACCTCGTCGAAAATAAACTCGCTGCCGGAAACAAATAAAGGATCCGCTGACAGCGCCGTAGTGCGTCATCTCAAAAGTAATTTTCAAATATTGGTTTAATACCAGCAATTGAAACTATATTATCAGGACTGTCATTGGTTTATTGTCAAAGGCTATGGGGGGGGGGCGATGGACACTCAGGAGAATGTATTGCTGTCGGCCTGTGAAGTTTTTTCGTTGCGTGGTTATCATTCTGCAACGACTGCTGAAATATGCAGCAAGGCCGCAGCGAACATTGCGGCGGTCAATTACTACTATCGCGGCAAGAAAAATTTATATATGGCGGTATGGGAGAAGCTGTATGTGGATAACATGGCGTTGCGCACCGCAGAGATTCCGACCACTGGGTCTTCAAGGGATCGTTTATTTGCCCTGCTTCGTTACAATATTATGTCTGTGCTGACAACCGGGCCTGCAAACTGGTTTACTAAAATCGTTCACCGGGAATTAAGCAGCCCCAGCCCAATACACAGTGAATTGTTCACCCGCTATCTGGAACCGATGCAGAATCAGTTTCTTGCCATCATCCAGGATTTTCTGGGGGCGGAAGCACAGGAGAATAAAGTGCGCCTTTGCTCGCTTTGCGTGCACGGACCGATCTATGATCTGCTCAGTTTCCGCATCAAATGGGATGAATCACGAGCTAAAAATGGAAGCCAGTATCCCTTGTTTGGCGCACGGTCGGTTTTTATCGAAGACCCGGAATCGCTGATCAGCCACATCCTGACCTTTACGATGGGGGGGCTGAAGGCCATCCGCGACAAAAAAACCGACTGATCGGTCGGATCGGTCGGATCGGTTGAAGAAAAAAACGCCGATAAGCGTGGCAGTTACCCATTGCATATTTCGCCTGGAATTTTCTGAAAAATCCGCTTGCAAATTTGCCAAAATGGGATTCAGGGATTATGTTTGTTTTAACTGTTTTCAGCGAAAGTAAATAACAGGGTATCTGCAGGTTTTAGCGGCCCCTGAAATGTGCAGGAGTGACAGAGATGGATGACAAGCCAAAGGATTCCGGCAAGCTCAAATTACGCAATACGGACACCAACCGTTTCAAGGTTGACACGGGGCGTCTGCGGGTTCAACCCACCCCTGAAGCTGCCAGCGAAATCAGCAAACATGGTGCTGGAGAAACCCAGAAAAGTGCCGCATTTGTCGATCCAATCAGCCTGCGTGACACTTCAACCAGCAAGCTGAAACGCCTCGATGGACAGGGTGCGGTTGGCACGACGATTACCCCCGCTTCCTCCGCCGCTGAAAAAAAGACGGAAACGGTGCGCCTGAAAGTCGTCCGGGCCACCCCAAGACCGGGAACGCTGCCACCCAGCGCCGCTCCCCTGGCTAATGTACCGCTCTCGGCACCTGCAGAAGCGGAAAAACAGGAGCTGGCCGCGCCAGCGGCAGAAGCCCCCCAGGACGCTGAAGCAGCCGCAGAGGCACCGAAACTGACCATTCCCCAGATTAAAGTGCCTCCCAGACGAGAAACTGCCGACTTCATCAAACCTGGCGCTACCACCAATATTAACGCAGAATATCCACAGGAACCTATTGTCGGCGATCAAGTGTCCGCCGCAGCCGCAAAAATTTCGCTAAAAATACCGGAAGCTGCGGTTCAGGTACCGCAAGAAGCGCCGGCACCCGTCCAGATACCTGCTGAAAAGCCTGCCGCTTCAGCGACTCAGGGGCTTCCTACGGATACAGCCTCCCTGCAGACGGTGGCTCCTTCCAAACCTGCAGCAGAAGCCGTTCCGTCGTCAACGATCAAACTGACGATGAAGAAACCCACTGGGGCTCCCCTTCCCGCACCCGGCAGCAGCCAGCCACCGTCTCCACAGCCGGAACCCCAGCCGATATCCCCTGCCCCGCCAAAATTACCTTCCACAGCAACCACCGGCTTAAAAATTCGTCCATCCGCCACCAGCGGCAGCACAGTAGTGACTCCGTCACCGGGGGCGGATAGCGGGCAGACAGCCCAGGTGGCTCCCCCTCCTTCAGCCGGTGCCACTGTCAAAGTCAGTCCAGCTGCAATCGTACCACCCAGTACCGGGGCAAAAATCAGCTTGAAGAAGGAAGCGGCGCCTGCCCCCGAAGCAGCTCCTGCTGCTGCCGAACCTGCCACACCCTCTGGTGCGACAGTGGCCATCAAAGCCCCCGTCCCTGACAGCCCTCCGGCCGGCGGCACTGGAAAAGGTTTGAAACTGTCCGGCAAAGCCGGTAAAACGGTCTCTGTTCCGGCACCGGGCTCTGCCGCAAAAAAAACCGAGGCAGATCAATCAGAAGCTGCAGAAAAGGCCGCGGTTGCTTCCGTCGTTCAGTCTGGTACCATGCCGGTTGCCGGCATTAGCATGCTGGAAAGTGTTTCGGCGCTCGTTGCCGCTGTCGCTCTTGCCGTAACCTTGTTCAGCCTGGTGATGAGCCTGCTCAAACAACTCTGATCCTTTTGATGCATAAACATTTTCTGGAGCGGTTGCCTGAACCGCTCCAGCTTTTTTTTGAATGTTATCAGGGATAAGTGGGGGGGAAAATGACACAGTGGAAAAAGGTCGACAACTATCATGCGATGAGCGAATACGGAGCTGAACGGATTTTTCAGGTTATTGCCAAAGCCAGCCAACAGGGGAAGCGTGTCAATATCGGCTTAGCTACTGGAAATACAATGCTGGAGCTCTATCCGTTGCTGGCGAAAAAACTGAATCAGAACAAAATTTCACTCGAGGGACTGCATACCTATAATCTCGATGAATATGTCGCTGGAGACGGGCACCCGGTCTCTCCAAAGCATCCCTTAAGTTATCAACGCTACATGCAGGAAAACCTGTTCCAACACTTGGATGCGACTCTCGGATTTACCGAAATTCAACGGCATTTTCCCGATCCGGTGAACCCGTCCGGTTTCGATCAGGCTCTGGCTCAAGCCGGCGGACTCGATCTGCAATTGCTCGGCATCGGTTTCAATGGACATATCGCTTTCAATGAACCACAAAGCAAAATGGAAATTTCCGTGGCGGATTTTGCTGCATTGCCCACCCGGGTTATTGATTTGAAGCCCCTGACCATTGCTACGAATGCCCGCCTTACCGCCGGTGGCGACGAACGTCTCGTTCCACGTCAGGCGGTCAGCATGGGAATGAAGCCCATCCTGGCGGCTCGCACACTGCTGTTGCTGGCCTGCTTCCCGGAGCAGACCGCCCCTCTGCAGAAAATCTGTAGTGGTGAGGTAAGCCCGGAACTGCCGGCTTCCTATCTGCTTCAGCATGCTGATGCCGAAATCGTATATACCGCCGACACCATCACTCTGGAAAAATAAACGATGCGCACCCTGATTCAGAATGCAACCCTGATTTCGCCCGGCATTCACATCGAAAAAGGCGCCGTGCTGCTTTCCGGTGACCGCATCGAACAGGTCTTCACCTCTGACCGGAAATTACCAGAAGCAGATCAGGTCGTCGACCTCGAGGGACTGCGCCTGCTGCCGGGGTTTATTGACATCCATTGCCATGGCCGAAGCAATCAGGATTTCTGCGATGGCTCCGAAGAAGCCATCAACCGGATCGGACGCGATAAACTGCAGGAGGGAGTCACCGGCTTCCTAGCAACAACCCTGACCGTCAGCAAAAAGGATCTGAAACAAACTCTGCAATGTGCCGAAAAATACCGGATGGAAAATAAAGATGGGGCACGCCTGCTGGGTATCCATCTCGAAGGCCCTTTCTTCAACCCCGAAGGCGCCGGCGCACAAAACCCGGATTTTCTGAAACTCCCGGATTTTTCCCTGGTGGTGGAATTGAATGCCATCTGTCCGGTACGTAAAGTCTCCTACTCACCGGAATTACCCGGTGCCATGGAATTCACCCGGCAGCTTGTCGAGGCAGGGATCACGCCCTCCGGTGCTCACAGCACTGCGGATTATGAGCAGACATTGAAAGCCCTTCAGGCCGGCATGAAACATCTTACGCATTTCTGCAATGTGATGAGCCCCCTGCATCATCTGCGCTTCGGAATGGTCGGCGCCGGACTGACCGAAAAAGAGATCTATGTTGAAATCATCTGCGACGGAGTTCACCTGATGGACCCGATGATCAAACTGATCCTGCAGATGAAAGGAGCCGACCGGGTCATGCTGATCACCGATGCCATCCGTGCTGCCGGCATGCCCGACGGAAATTACACCCTGGGCGGACTGCCGGTCATCGTCAAAAATGGCAAAGCAATGCTGGCGCACGCCGAACGGGTCGCCGGAAGCACACTGCAATTCTTCAAGGGAATCCAGCGGGTGGCCAGGGTCAGCACCCTGCCTCCATCCGAAATCGTCAAGATGACCGCATGGAACCAGGCATATTCCCTGGGACTGCAGAACTTCGGCAAAATCGAACCGGGTTTCTTCGCCGATTTCGCAGTCACGGATCAGGACTGGAACCCCATACAGACCTGGGTCGCCGGAACCCCACGCTGGAAAACTAAATAAGTTCCTTTTTTTTAACAACGAAAAAACACAAAAGGACACAAAAAAATTCAGGGGAATGGCACTGAGTGCTTGCCTTGGATCCCATTCCCCTGAATTTTTTTGTGTCCTTTTGTGTTTTTTCGTTGTTAAAAAAAAGGAACTTATTTTTTCAAAACACGGGGGCCTTTTGGCGTATCTTCGACCAGCCAGCCCTGATCTTCGAGCGTTTTGCGCAAAGCATCCGCACGAGCAAAATCTTTTGCTTTCCGCGCTGCCTGACGTTCCTCAGCCAATGCCTGAATTTCCGCGGGTACCTGATCCTCGCCAGCTTCCGGCTGACATACCGCCAGCACCAAATCCATACGACGAAGGCAATCCTGCACTGCACGGACAGCATTGCCACCCAGGATGTCGATATCCAGCAAGCGATTCACTTCCCGCACTAGGTCAAACAGTGCTGCAAAAGCCGCAGACACATTCAGGTCGTCCGTCAGAGCCGCGCTGAATTCCACAATTGCCTTGTCAAGAACCGGCTGCACGGACGTCAGAACCCCATCGGGATTCCCGGCATTCTCCTGCAGGCGCGCCTGGAAGGTATCGAGGCGTTGCAGGGCGGCGCGGGCATCATCCAGCGCCTTGAAGGAGAAATTAAGCGATTGCCGGTAGTGCGTTCCGATCAGCACCCAGCGCACTTCACGCCCGCTGTACCCTTTGTCAAGCAGATCCTTGAGCGTATAAAAATTGCCGAGGGATTTCGACATTTTCTGCCCGTCAACAACCAGATGCGCACAATGCAGCCAGTAATTAACAAAACGGCAGCCATTGGCCGCTTCGCTTTGGGCAATCTCATCTTCATGATGCGGAAACATGTTGTCGATACCCCCGCAATGAATATCAAAGGTCGCCCCCAGATAACGGCTGCTCATCGCAGAGCATTCCAGATGCCAGCCGGGACGCCCGCGCCCCCAGGGACTTTCCCAGAAGACTTCTCCATCGGCTTCATCCCAAGCTTTCCACAGGGCAAAATCCGCGACTGACTCCTTAGCATATTCGTCGAGTTTGACCCGGGTGCCGGAACGCATCTGCTCTGGATCAATATTCACCAGCTGACCATATTGTGGCCATTTGGCAATCGAAAAATATACCGAACCGTCTTCTGCCTGATAAGCAATCCCCTTATCCATCAAAATCCGGACAATCGCAATCATGTCATCGATATGCTCCGTGGCAGCCGGATAGACATCCGCCGGAAGAAAACGCAAACGCGCTATGTCGGCAAAAAAGGCGTCCTTATACAGACGGGTAAAAGCCTCCAAGGATTTTCCGGCGGCCTGGGAGCCCTTGATGGTTTTGTCATCGACATCGGTCAGATTCATCACATGACGCACCGCATACCCATGAAAAAGCAAGGTCCGTTTCAGGATATCTTCAAAAGCATAACAGCGGAAGTTGCCGATATGGGCATAATTGTAGACGGTCGGCCCGCAGGTGTACAGGCCGGCTTTGCCAGGCTTCAACGGAATAAATTCCTCCTGGCGGTGATTCAGCGTATTGTAAAAATTGACGGACATGCGATGAACCTCACAGTAAACAGCTGTGCTTTATTGCTTTGTTTTTAGATTTTTGAAGAATAGATCCAGGCGGGCATTGCCTTTGCTGTTGGGTGCGCCATGATTCCCTGCCGGAGTCGTGGTGATCTCTTTGACGATCCCTGCCGGGAGATTGTTGAATGCGGCAAAAACGCCGGTGGGCACACAGGTATTGTCGACAAAACCGGTGCTAAACCAAGCTTCTGCCTTGATCCGTTTGGCAAAATAAATGTTGTCAAAATATGCAGCCGTCTTACACACTGCAGGATTTTCCGGCAAACCGTTGGCGTCCGCTTTGTAAAGGCGCGGCCAGCCAGCCTGACGTTGCGGCTTGGCCAGAGGCCCGGAATGCTCGCTCAAAGCCGGTACCCCGGCAATGCAGAGGGTCACCTGGCGATCCAGCCCCGCCGCCACAATCGCCTGAGCCCCCCCCTGGCTGCCACCAGTCACGATCAGATTCTTACCATCCCATTCTGGAAGAGATTTGACATAATCCAAGGCACGCATCACCCGCAGGTACATCCCCCGAAAATAAAATTTAGCGGGGTCTTCTTTATCGCGGTGCGGATAATTTTTCAATTCATTCAGGCTTAATTGCGTGTAAAACTCCGCCGGCTGTCCATTTTCAATGCCGTGCGCATTGACATCCAGAGCAATAGCACCACGTGCGGCATAACCAAAGGGCTTGTTCGCCGAACGTACGCCGGCGCCATGATAGCTGACAATCGCCGGCAGACTCTTCTCAGCAGCACCAACCGGTACCACCAGATATCCCGATACCGGCATCCCCCCGGCACAGTCCACTTTGACATCCCAGCAGTCCATTTTGCCAGCGTAGGCTTCCGGTACCGCCGATGACTCTTTTTTTGCCTGAAGAGGAACGGCATCGAGTTCCGCACGGGCGGCAGCCCAGAATGCATCAAAGTCTGCCGGTTCCTCACCAGCGGCCTGGATCTTCAGCGGATCGACCATCGCTCCGATCTCAGCCATCAGGTTGACTTCCTGCTTTCGGTAATTCAGCGTCTTCACCGGAGTACCATCGGCATTGAACAGAGAAAAACGGATTTGCACCCAGCCCGGAAACCCCAGCGAGGTTTTGACTTCATACGCAGTCTCGCTGGAAACATAGGAGCCCTTCTCCGTCAGGTTCCCGTCGCCCCGAAGCAAATAGTCCACCTTCATGCCGTTGACCGCTTTCCCGTCCGCTAGAACCAGTGCCGAAAAAACGATAGGCTCATTCTGCTGATAGAGCGCATCCGCCTTGTCCGTCTTCAACTCAAAACGGTATTCCTGGGCAACAGCAGCCAAAGCCGCAAATAACAGAGCAACAAACATGCCGCGTAAAAATACAACCTTCATGAATCCTCCTTGTCAAATGGTTCAAGAATACGACGGGAAAAACATTCCTAAAGATAACCCATTTTCAGACTTTTTGAAGCCTGATCGCAAAAAACAAAGGCCTATTGCAAAATTTTAGCAAATAAGCTCATCCGTCAAAGCAACAAACCTTTAAAAAATTCGTGACTTTTCGCTTTTTTCGTTGTTAAAAAATCACGAGGCTGGTTACAGGAAAAACGGGCTGTCGTCCGAAATGACTTTTCCGCCTTTGTTGCGGCGAGCGTTTTTCCGGGATGGGGCGGAAGTGGTCGGATCCGGTGCTTTCTTTTTGAGGGTAAAGATCTGGTCTCGCAGCATGGCTGCGCGTTCGAATTCGAGCGCTTCGGCGGCTTCCTGCATTTCCTGTTCGAGCTGGCGCAGGGTTTCCAGCACTGCATAATCGCCTTCGGGGGCATCCTTGACCATGCTTTCGACAGTGCGTTCGGCTTCTTCATAGATGCGCAGGCTGTCCTGCACGCCGCGGCGCACCGTTTGCGGAGTAATGCCATGCTCCTGATTGTAGACAATCTGTTTCTGCCGGCGCTCTCTGGTTATATCGAGCATCCTCCTCATACTGTCGGTCTGCTTGTCAGCATAGAGGATGACTTTGCCTTCCTGGTTGCGGGCAGCCCGACCGGCAGTCTGCATCAGAGACGTTTCCGAGCGCAGGAAGCCTTCCTTGTCGGCATCAAGCACCAAAACCAGAGCCACTTCCGGCAAATCCAGCCCTTCTCGCAACAGATTGATGCCGACCAGGCAGTCAAAATCGCCGGCGCGCAGGCTGCGCAGGATATCCACCCGCTCGAAGGTGTCCAGCTCCGAATGCAGATAACGGCTGCGTAATCCCACCTTGCGCAGATAATCCGACAACTCCTCCGCCATCTTCTTGGTCAGCGTCGTCACCAGCGTGCGCTCTCCACGTTCAGCATGCACCCGTATCTCATGAATCGCATCATCAATCTGAGTCGCCAGCGGACGCACTTCGACTTCCGGATCCAGCAAGCCGGTCGGACGTACCACTTGTTCGACCGGAACAGTCAGGCTGAGTTCATATTTGCCCGGCGTCGCCGAAACAAACACGATATTCTTCTGCATGCCTTCAAATTCTTCAAAAGTCACCGGGCGGTTATCAAGTGCCGAGGGCAGACGAAAGCCGTTGTCTACCAGCACCTGTTTACGGTTGCGGTCGGCGCTGTGCATGGCATGTATCTGAGGCAGGGTAACATGAGATTCATCGATAATGGTCAGATAATCCCCCGGAAAGTAATCCATCAGGGTATAGGGTCGTGAGCCCGCCGGGCGCCCGGCCAGATGGCGTGAGTAATTCTCAATGCCCTGGCAATACCCGATCTCACGCAACATTTCCAGATCATAAGTCGTACGCTGATGTATCCGCTGCGCTTCTACCAGACGGTGACTCGTCTCAAACAGCTCAACCTGCTGCACCAGTTCTTCCTGGATGCCCGCTTCAGCCTGGCGGATGCGCTCCTGCGGCAGAACAAAGTGCTTCGCCGGAAAAATCACCGCTTCCTGCAATTCCTCCGTCAACGCTTTTTTCAATGTATCATGACGGGAAACCCGTTCGACGGTATTTCCCCAGAACTCCACCCGGATCAGATCATCCCGGTGCGACGGATAAATTTCGAGGGTATCACCAGCCACACGGAACTGGCCGCGTTCCGGGGCAAAATCATTGCGGGTATACTGGATTTCGACGAGGCTGCGCAACAGTTCTTCGCGGGTGAGTTCCTGATTCAGAACGACCCGCGCCTTCAGTGCCGCAAAATCATCCGGGGAACCCAGGCCATACAGGCACGATACACTGCTCACGACAATCACGTCTTTGCGCTCCAGCAGCGACCCGGTTGCCGCCAGACGCAAACGTTCCAACTCGTCATTGATCGACGAATCCTTCGCAATATAGGTATCCGTCTGGGGAATATAAGCTTCCGGCTGATAATAATCATAAAAACTGACAAAATATTCGACCGCATTTTCTGGAAAGAATGCTTTCAGTTCGCTGTAGAGCTGAGCGGCCAGCGTTTTGTTGTGTGAAATCACCAGCACCGGACGCTGCACCCGTTCGATCATATTGGCAATGGTAAAGGTTTTCCCGGAACCGGTCACCCCCAGCAGAGTCTGGTAACGCCGGTTCTCTGAAATCCCTTCGCAGAGGGCGTCGATGGCCTCCGGCTGATCACCCCCGGGTGAATACTCAGAATGCAAGACAAATGGATTCGCCACAGTCAGCCCCCATCCAATGATTTTATCGCATAAGACTCACGGACGGGACACGGACGGGACACGGACGGGACACGGACGCATGAGACACATTGAACACATGGGGCAATGGGAATTGGGACTATGGGACGTATGTTTAGGCCTTTCCATTTCATTATCCTATTGTCCCATACATGCGTCCGTGTCCCGTCCGTGTCCCGTCCGTGTCCCGTCCGTGTCCCGTCCGTGTCCCGTCCGTGTCCCGTCAGTGATAAACTCAGCCAAACAGGCTTCCATAGAAGATTTCAAACTGCTGCTGGCACTCCTCCTGGCTGAGCGTCTTATGGTGCTTCACCGCCCCCAGGTTGACCAGGCCGACCTCACCATCGGGCAGCAGTAGAAAATTCTCTGCGCGGCAATCCGGCCAGACAAAGCCCATCGAATGCAGCGCCAGAAGCGTCGCTTCCGCTTTTTCAATCCCCTGACGACGGGCATCGGCATCCAGCTCACTGGCCAGGAAAGCAGGCAGAGTATTCCCGTCGGGAGGCTGCAGAAAGAGGACGCCAGCCCGTGGCAGCCCCATGCAGCGTTTTTCTCCCCAGGCAACGATCTGCGGTACAATGAAACCAGCACTCTTCAACAAAGCGACGGCCTTGCGTTCCCGAGTGGTACTGGTCTGCGGAAACTTGCATTGGAGCAGGTCTTTGAAAATTCGGGAACAGGAAATTTTCTTCTGCCGTTTCAGGCACAGGACAGCATCCCCGCCTTCGAGCAGGAAAGATTCCACGCCGCAGGGCAGGCAGCACCCTTCCATTTTCTCCGGTTCCAGGTTCAGCACCGCATCGATGCTGGTCAGCTCTTTTTCCTGGAATTTTGCCAGCCATTCCGCTTGTATCTCGAGTTTGCACATGTTCAGTACCGATAATAATCCGGTTTGTAAGGTCCCTCAACAGGGACACCGATGTAGGCAGC
>JAQVUB010000463.1 GCA_028699735.1 Lentisphaeria bacterium
TTTACCCAATACGGTACAACTCCTTTTCCACTTTTGCAAATCAACTATTCGCGAATAATATCCCGTTACTTTCTGAAAGCAGGATAGTTAGGGTTCAAACGCATTTTGTCGGTACAAGGAAGTCTGAGATTACTCGAAAACGTGTTGTCCGAGTGGAGCGCCAAATATAATCAGCCGTTTGCGGACGTCGCATCCGCTGATTTTCTGGACATCGCGTTTTTGTTCAAGCGAGAGTGCGGCCGCCATTCCTGCGGCCTGGCCAATGCTTACGACCGTGGGCATGATGCGCGAACTGGAGTGTAATGCCTGGTCGGCTGAGATGCATCGCGCACCGATCAGTAGATTTTTCATTTTGCGCGGCACGATGCATCCATAGGGTATCTCGTAGAATTGTCCTGGTTTGAGTTTGACGATTTCCGTACCACTGCCGCTTGTGCTGTGAATATCAATCTGGTAGGAGGAACGCGCAATCGCATCGGGGAATTTGCTGGCATTCACAAAATCAGCGCGAGTTAAATAGGCCAGGCCAAGAATACGCCGCGATTCCCGGATGCCAATATGCGCACCCATTGAATGTAAGCGGCATTGTTCAAACCCGGGAATATCCGCGCGCAGCCAGGCGATGAGTTCGCGCATTTGGTGGCGTCCCTCGCATTCCGCTTCGGACAATTCAACGCCATTAATCGCAGACTTTCCCAGCACTCGTGTTGTGTTGAAATGAATGACATCGTCATCATAATAGGACATGCACAGGACATTATGCCGTGGGCAATGGAGTTTTCCCGCGGCCTTGGCTTGCTCATACAACGTCGACCGGAAATTTGCAGGAATGCGTGTTTTATCTACATGCGAGAGCTTAAAACACAGGGTCATTGGTTGGCAGAGGCCATGTTCGACATCGCCAAACTCGAAGTCGCAACCAGCCAGTGCTGCCAGATCTCCATCACCAGTCGAATCGCAAAAGACCTTTGCTCTTATGGCACAGAATCCAGATTTAGAATGAAATACAGCATATTTAACACGATTTTTGTCGGTTTTGACACCAATCAGGGTGTGATGGAAGAGCAGATTCACTGCGCTTTCGACGCAGATATCCTCGATTGCCAGAGCAGCGAGGTCTTTGGAAATCATCCGCGAAGGTAAATCAGCCAGATTTCTTTCGCAGACGGTATTACGCACTTCGCCGGGCAGATAGCTCCACATTCTGTCGATCCACTCGGGATAAAGCGGTCCATCCAGGGGGGCTGCTTTAAGAAAATGGTTTTGCGCATCACGCCAGACTTTGTGGGAGGGCATAAAAGGCTGGATTTCAAACAATGCCGCAGCTCCGCCCAGGGTGCCCGAGGCCTCAACCAGCAGCGTTTTAACTCCCTGGCGTGCCGCTGTAACAGCCGCGCCAAACCCGCCAGGGCCGCCGCCAACAACCAGAAAATCGGTGTTGGCGACAACGGGGATTCTTTCTTGGAAATCATATTGGACCGTTTTCATGGTTTTACAAGAATTCCGTCAGTGAAATAGAGTGGCAGTGGTATTTTTTTTACAACGAAAAACACTAACAATCCGAAAAAAAAATCATGGAATGAGCAACGCAGTCCCGCAGTCAAAGCAGTTTCCCATGAAATTTTTTCGGGTCGTTTTGGGCTTTTCGTTGTTCAAAAAGAATTCCTATTACAATGCAGTTGGTGTTTCCGGGTATTCGAATTCGACTTTGAGCACTTTTACGCCATATTGTTGTACGTCGCTCCAATCGACATCCTTGAGGTAAACGCCATTTCCGCCTGGCATTGAGAATTCCAGCACCTCGCCGCTTCGCAGATCGCTGATGCATACCGGGACATATCCATTGGTAAAGAATGCGGCATAGGAAGATCCCGGATCCGGGGATTGCAGGAAATAACCGCTCCTTTCCGCGGCTGGCGCTTCGGTGACCAGGACATAGCAATTTGAAGGCGTTTCCAGCGATTGGGTAACGGAGCAATATCCGCCACCGTGGAAACTTCCAGGGCGGATAGGCGATTTGATGCCGCCAGTCGTATTGTACACCGCTTCGCTCCCCCATTTCAAGAACTCGGAGACTGCGTCCAGCATCGGCCAATACATCTCTTCCACTGTGCCATCAATCAGCACAGGAAGACCCAAAGTGCAATTCCACTGTCCGCGCTGCCCCAAAGAAGAAATCAATTGCTTTACCAGAAAGAACTTGTCATCCAGATATGGTTTTTCCTTGTTGCTGATGCCGGCTGCAAAACGGCCGCGATTCTTCCAATACCACCAGCTTGCGCAATTCGGAATATCCTCATTGAAATCATCTGGAGGCACATTGATATTGAATTTGTTCATTTTTCGGAGTCCGGAAGGCCGGTCATATGCGGGGGATGGCACATCCCCCAGAAACTCCGTGACCGTGAAATCAACATCAGCAACTTGACCGAAGGTGCAACTGTTCACATTAATGATGGCAGCAGGAAAAAACTGACGAATATAGGCAGGGAAATCTAAAAACGCATCCGTAAATCCGCCATCCAGCCAGAATCCGCCGATTTTGTCGCCATATCTCTCGGATAATTCCTCGATGAGTTTTTCGTAGAGGGCTCTGGCGGTGATTCCGGGGGCGATATAGGGGCCGCCTTTGATCTCGGTGGCGGGTACTTCCAGCGGGAAATACACCATAACACGAATACCATGCTGCTCACACACATTCAGTACAGCTCCCAAATAATCCCTGCTTGTCCTCAACTTGAACTCCGTCAATGCGGTAGGATAGATGATGGCGTATCCATCATTGCTGTGCAAAAGCGTTAAATTAATATATTTTGCCCCGATTTTTTCCGCCAGCGCAACGATATTGCTGGCAAATTCTTCAGGGGTTGGCGCAGCAGCTTCGAAGGAGGCGATGTCGGGGTAAGTCAGTGGGGTGAAATTGGGGCCTCCGG
>JAQVUB010000464.1 GCA_028699735.1 Lentisphaeria bacterium
ACGGAGACAACAAGGAGGGAAGTGACCACATGGAGACGAAAGGAAAAAGGGACGCCGGCGCTCCATATTCCCTCCGACGGAGACAACAAGGAGGGAAGTTACCACATAGGGTTAAAGGTACAAGCATGAAATTTTCCTAAGCGATCTCTTACCTCAACGCAACAACCTTTAAAAAAATTCGTGTTTTTTCGTGTGTTTTCGTTGTTAAAAAAGGTTTATTTGAATTCCGCTTCGAGTCGGGGGTCTTTTTCAGCGCCATTGCGGATAGCCTGATCGTACCATTTTTTCGCTTCTTCCATGCGTGGGGGATTGGCGGTTGCGCAGAGCACCGCCAGGTTGAAAGCCGAATGCGGGTCTTTGGGATTCAGCTGTAATGCTTTGCTGAACTGATTCTCGGCGGCCTGCGTCCAGCCCAAGTCGACCAGAGCACCGCCAAACAGCCGGGACAGCGTGGGATTGGCGGGCTCCAGCGCCACTGCCCTGCCCAGGTAGGAAAAGGCCCATTCCGGCTGACGCAGATTAATCATGGCATAGCCCAGAGCCAGCAAAACATCTGCATCATCCGGATCATAACGAAAGGCCAGCTTCAAATATTTAACCGTATCGTCATCATTGCCGGTATTGGCGGCGATCAGACCCAAGCGTTTCAAGGCCAGCAAATGAGCCGGCTCCAACTCCAGGATTTTCTGATAATTCCATACAGCCGCTTCCATTTTTTGACTCTTTTCAGCATCCAGAGCCTGACGCAAAAAACCGTTGATCAGCACTTCTTTTTCGCTATAAGAGCGGTTGACTGGCATCTGGTTGGTCAACACGGGCGAAGAAACCGTTGATACCGGAGGTTCCGCTGAAGCCGTTTTCCGGCTTTCGGCTTCTTTTTGGATCAGTGCCAGTTCGAGTGCCTTGCGGCGGTTCTCCTCCTGTTCGAGTTTGCTGTTCAGGTCGGCCAGACGGTTCAGCCAGATGCGTTCCGCCTGGCTCTCCTTCGCCGCCGCCAGTTCTTTAACCTGTTCATCCCTGCGCTTGAGTTGTTCGGTCATAACCGACACTTGCGTCTGTCCCGCCTGAAGATCATTCTTCAGCTGCGCCAGTTCCTGGGTCCGTGCCCTCAGCTGGTTCTGCAGATCAATCAAGTTGCTGGTCAACCCATCCACAGCGGCAGATTTGGTTTTGCTGTTGCCAAGATCGTCCTGCAGCATCTGCATTTTCTGCTGTTCGGCAGCAAGCTGTTTGCCGAGTTCTTCGCTTTTGCGTTCCGCTTCAGTAATTGCCTTCTCAAGACGTATGCTCAAGGCCGTCTTGGCCGTCAACTCCTGTTGCAGTTTTTCCTTCTGCTGCTGCAATTCTTCACGTTGCTTTGCCTCCTCCAACGACCTTGCCTTCAAATCCACATTTTCCCGATCAAAATCAGCCTGACGCCGGATCACACCAGTCAATTGTTCATTCAAACGCCCATTGAGCGTTTCCATGTCCGCAAGCTTGCGCTTCAAACCCTGTAACTCTACCCGCGCAGACTGAGTCTCATCGGTCTTCGTCAAAACCAGCGCATTGGCTGCAGCCAGACGCTCAGCCTGCTGGCGAAGAGTCTCATCACGACTGCTCAAAAGCGCATCTTTTCCCTGAAGCTGCTTGCTGATGTCCGAAAACTCTTTTTGGGCAGAGCGCAACTGCTGCAACTGCTTTTCAAGAGTCAAAGCATAATCCTGAGAACGTTTCAAATTTTGTGCAGCCTCCTGTAACCCCCCGCGAGCCCCAGTCAATTCCGCCTGAAATTTTGCTGCCTGAGTTTTCAATAGTGCATGGGACTCCTGCAAAGCGTCGTACTTCTGCTGCATCTGATCTGCCTGGGCTTTCATTTGCGCATGGATTGCCTGCAAAGCGGTATGTTCCTGCTGCAACTGATCTGCACGGGTTATTAATTGTGCATGGGTTGTCTGTAAAGCAGTATGTTCCTGAAGCAGCTGGCCGGAACCCGAGTTCTCCTGCTGTTTTTTCTCCAAAAGAAGACGGTGTTCCTCCGAAATTCGCAAGGCCTCCGCCAAACGTCCCTTTTCCTGATTGGCCTCTGCGACCCTTTCCTCCAATGTGGCCAGAGCCTTAGCCAGCTCCTGGCGAGCCTGTTCAGCAGCCGCCAAATTACGGGTCTGCTCGATAACCTTTGCGGATTCATTCGCTCTTGCAGCCGCAACCGAGGCCAATTCCTGCTTCAGACCTGCTGCCACAGCGGTCTGCTCTGTAATCTGTTGCCGCAAAATCTGCAACTCGACAGAAGACGGATCTGCTCCCGGCTGTGCCCCTTTCTGCACAGCAGAACTTAGCTGCTGAAATTCTGCCTGGGCAGCAGCCAATTTGACAACCAGCTCCTGGCGAGCCCGCTGCTCTGTCAACACTTTTTCAGCTAATTGAGTTTTTTCGGCTTCCACCATCGCAGCCTGCTGCCGGAGCGCTTTGCTCTGCGCTTGTTCTTCGGCTAATTTCTGCCGGAGCGCTTTGCTCTGCGCTTCCTCATCAGCTATTTTCTGCAGGAGCGCTTTGCTTTGCACTTGTTCATCGGCTAATTTCTGCCGGAATTGTTCAAGATTTGCATTGGCTCCGATAATTTGCTGGCGCAATTTATCTGAAGTATCCTTGCCATTGGTGAGCTCCTGCTGCAGGCGATTGAGTTCCTGCTGATGCCGATCAGTGGCGGCAAGCTGTTCGGCTTTGGCAGTCAGCAGAGCGTCCACGGCGTCCTGCTGCCCGGTTCGTAAAGTATTCAGTGCCGTCTGCAGCTTTTCGATCTGCTCATCGCGTTTCTGCAGCTCAAAGCGGTTTTTTTCGAGACTTTCCTGCAGGCGATTCTGACCGTCCAGCACTTGGGTACGCAGCGTCTGATTGGCATCCTGGGTCGCAGCAAACTTGTCGCGGATATTGCGCAATTGCTCCACT
>JAQVUB010000465.1 GCA_028699735.1 Lentisphaeria bacterium
GAAGCCCATGGAACGCACCAGCCGGTCCACTGTCCCATGCCGAGAACTGTCCATTGTTTGATGGTATCCTGCACGATCTTCTGCCAGCGGGAGTCTTCCGGATCGATGGTTGAAAACGGTTCAAGCGCGGCCAGATGCGAATGATGACGATGACTTTCATCCAGCGCTTTGCCTTCCCATAAGGCAATGACAGCATCCTGTCCGAATTTGCCAAGCGAAGCCAGCGGAAGCTGATCGACAATTTCCAGTGCAAAGGGGTCCGCTTTGCAGCCAAGCCAGTCTGCAGCAGAAATCAGATTGCGAGCCAAACGATGTATGGCGGCAAGCTGAAAACTCGCATTCCTGCCCCAGGCATCCATCCCTGAACCGCCGTATTCCGGAGAAACACCAACCGGCAGTGCAAGCACACCATCGGTATTGCGCTCCATGATCGCTTCAAATACCCGCAACACCCCCTGCATGAAATCCAGGACTTCCCCGCGCAGAAAATCCACATCACCGGAATAATCGCAGTAATCGTACATCATCATCGCAACCCAGGCCGAACAGGCGTGATCAATGCAACCGGTCCAGAAATTCCCCATACAAACACAGCGGTCATCCACCGCATGCGGCAACATGTAACCATCCGGTATCCCGGCAAACTTTTCGGCATTGCGGCGTAAAACCGGGCGCCAGGCAAGGATCATATCAAAGAGGCGCTTCAGATGCGCATATTTCCCGGCATTGAGGCTTGGAGAATAACATAGCTGGACATTGATATTGAAATGATAATCTCCAGACCAGGGCGGAAAACGGTCATCCTCGATCCAGGGGCCCTGCAGGCCTGCCGGCACACCCGCTGGATGGGTCATGCAACCATATTTATACATCCCATCGAGATATAATTGCCGGATCGCAGCATCCGGGCAATCAAGAGACGGAACATCCTTCCAGTACTTCCGCCACCACTGCCCAGTAAGATTCCAAACTTCAGAAAAACATATTTGCAACCCCTGACGGACTTGCTCCGTGTTTGCACAGCCCCTGGCAAAACCGGCCAGCAAACGGTTGTCACTGCGCAAAAAACCGAGGGAACAAGACGCATCCGCAGGCATTGCCTGCACAAATGCTGAAAAATCGTTTTCCCGGGTTTCGATTGGCGCAGGAAAATCGCGCCCGGCCAGCGTATCAGAAGATGGTAACGGACTCTGCTTTTCTGCGGCGCGCTGCTTGGTGAGTTCCCAGGCAGAAACCAGTTTTGCGGTAATTCCATCTTCCAGCCCCCCGCAAAGCAGAAAATCCTTACCAATACAAATCCGGAATTCGAGGCTTTTTTCCGTTCCGGCTTGCGAATAAATGACTTTGCTTGTCCCGGTATCCAGAGTCTGTTCATATCGCAAAAGACGGCTCCGTTGCGGAAATTTCAGAACGATTCTGCCCAGCGGAATCAGTGTCGGACGGGCTGCCCGACCACTGTTTTCAGCGGCAAACATCTCCTTGACGCCGTCTTCATCTCCTTTCAGAAGCAATTCCCTTAATTCTTTGAAATTCTGCTTGTCAGACCAGACGACCCCACCGCGGTGATCCCACAGGGAGGCGCAACCAAAGGTAATATTCAAAATATTTTTTTCGCCCCACAGCAAAACCCCGAGATTCCCATTACCCAGCATGGCACCACTTTGTATACTGGGCAAGGGAAAATCTCTGCTGATCTGATAGCAGGATAATAGTCGTTCACTCATGACTTTTCGCTCCATGTTGTTGTTGCAATCCCTGGTGTTGAGAAAAAAACAATGACAGCAAAGATATATTCCCCTGGACAGATTGCAAATAAATATCGGAAATAGCAACCTTGGATTGCAAAATTGCGAAGTAATGCGTCAGATGAACTTGGGTGAAAGTGGCTTTTTTTACAACGAAAAGCACGAAACGACCCGAAAAAAAAATCATGGAAGCTGCTTTGACTGCGAGCATGCGTCGCTCATCCCATGATTTTTTTTCGGGTCGATTCGTGCTTTTCGTTGTTCAAAAAGAATTCCGTTGCTACCAGTTTTGCGTATTACAAATTGCGATTTATTTTTCTCCTGACCTTGGTTTAACCAAATGCTAACATTTCCCCTTGATATTAATTGGCGTAACGAATCAGTATCCGGTCTTCTGCCGGGTACGAACGCAAAACAAGAAAAGGAGAAACGAAATGTTGAAAAAATGGATTGCAGCGATGTTAATGAGTACAGCCGGGGCGTCGTTGATGGCGCAAGCAGTGATCAATGGAGCCGGTGCCAGTTTTCCAGCGCCGGTTTACCAGAGCTGGACTTACACCTACAGTCAGACCGGCCCCAACAAAGTCAATTATCAGAGTGTCGGTTCAGGCGCCGGCATCAACCAGATCAAAGCCGGAACCGTCCATTTTGCCGGTTCTGACAATCCGCTGACGCTGGAAGAACAGAACGAAGCTGGTTTGCAGCAGTTCCCGATGCTGCTCGGCGGGGTCGTCGTCATCGTCAATCTGCCCGGCATCAAAAACAATGAACTGAAACTGACCAGGGAAGCCCTCAGTGAAATCTATCTGGGCAATATCACCACATGGAATGACCCGAAGATCACTGGCGCCAATCCAAATCTGAAACTGCCGAAAAGTAAAATCACCGTTGTGCGGCGTGCGGACTCCAGCGGAACCAGCTTCATCTTCACCAACTACCTGAGCAAAATCTCCAAGGAATGGGAAAGCAAGGTAGGGGCTGGCTCTTCGGTCAACTGGCCTGTCGGAATCGGCGGACAAAAAAACCCGGGCGTCTGTAACAACGTCGCCAAAATTCGCGGCAGCATCGGTTACACAGAATACACCTATGCAGTGGAAGCCAATCTGACTTGTGCCGCCATCGAAAACCAGTCCGGTAAATTCGTCACTGCGGATGTCGAGTCCTTCAGCGCCAGTGCCGTCA
>JAQVUB010000466.1 GCA_028699735.1 Lentisphaeria bacterium
AGGCACTATCAATCTTTTACCTACCGTGACAGCAATTTCCGTATTTGTTCACCCTGCTTTTCCTTGGTAACAGAAGAAATCCGGCGGCAGCGTGAATTGCTTGAAGCTTACCTGCTGGTGCAACCGCTTTTCCGTACTTCTTTTGTGCCCATCGGCCTGCTGCCAGGAGCCCCACCGATTGCAGAGCGCATGGCTGCTGCGGCTGCCCGGGTCGGAGTCGGCCCGATGGCGGCTGTCGCCGGTGCAATCGCCCAGGCCTCTGTCGAGGCAGCGCTGGCTGGCGCGGTGAAAGAAACCATTGTCGAAAATGGTGGCGATCTGTATATCGCTTCCGATCGCCCGGTGCAAGTGGGCATCTTTGCCGGGAAAAACAGTCCCTTTAATTCACTGGCATTTGCGCTGCAGCCCGGCCTGCTGCCGCTGTCACTGTGTTCCTCGTCCAGCAAAATGGGGCATTCGGTCAGCCTGGGACATTGCGATCTGGCAACCGTTGCTGCCCGCGATGCCGCATTGGCAGATGCCGCTGCCACCCTGGCCTGCAATCTCGTTCGTTCCCCCGGCGATCTGAAACCAACCCTCGAGCGGATCATGACCATTCCGGGAATTTCAGGGGTGATGCTCGTGTACGGTGACGAACTGGGATTGTCCGGTGAAATGCCGCCTCTGGTCAAACAGAACGCCGTTTTGAATCAAAATCTGGTCACCCGAGATCGCAATGCCATTTTTCCATGCTGAATGACATAGGTAATGCGTCAGTGAAACCGGGTGACAGTGGTATTTTTTTTACAACAAAAGACACAAAATGACCCGAAAAAATTTCATGGAGAGTACGATGCATACTAGCAGTCAACGCCACTTCCATGAAATTTTTTCGGGTCGTTTCGTGCTTTTCGTTGTTCAAAAAGAATCCCTCCGTTACCAGCTTTACTGAAGCATTACCCAGCTTCACTGACGTATTACTGCCATGGAGCACCCAAGGAGAAAAACGCCATGCGTATCATGATCATGACCGATATTGAAGGTGTCGCAGGAGTCAGCACTCCCACTGTTGATACCTCGCCAGGAGGAAGCAATTACCTGATCAGCAAACGCCTGTTGACCGAAGAAGTCAATGCTGCAGTGCGGGGGTTTTTGAAAGCCGGAGCGACCGAATTCCTGGTTTTCGACGGACATGGACCCGGCGCCATTGATTTTGAAACACTCGCATCGCCGGCAAAGCTGATTCAGGGGCGCCCGCTGCCACCGATCACTTGGCTGATTGAGCATTTGAGCCGCCGAGTGGATGCGGTCTGCCATGTCGGTCAGCACGCCATGGCCGGAATACGTGATGGCAACCTGAATCATACACAGAACTCCGTGGAGGTCCTAGCCTACCGCCTCAATGGACGCCCGATCGGGGAAATCGCCCAGTTTGCTCTGCTGGCCGGCGAATTCGGCCTGCCACATATTTTTCTTTCCGGAGATACAGCGGCCTGCCGGGAAGCCGAGGAGCTTAATCCGAGAGTGGTGACAGCCGCTGTCAAGGAAGGCCTTGGGCGCACTTCCGCCTTGACCTTGAATGCTCAAGATGCCAGGGCATTGATCGAAAAACAGGCGGAACGGGCGCTGAAACAGCATCTTGCCAAACCTATTCCCCCGTTGCAATGGCCGGGTCCCTATGTCCTGCAGAAATGCTTCCTGCATACCGAAATTGCGGATTCGGCTCTGGGAGCCAGCCGCTTTTCCATGCCGGACAGCCATACCGTGGAAATTCGCGGCGAGACCATTGCCGAAGTTATCTATCAATAGCTCGACCTGCAAAGCATCATGCCTGAAAAAATATTTTATTGTCGCGGTTGCGGAGCCTGTTGCCGCTGGCCGGGAATCGTCCGCGCCCGAAGCGGTGAAATTCCTGCCATTGCCGAATATCTGCAAATCGCTGAAGAGGAATTCCGCGAGCGTTTCACAACTCTTGCCCCGGATCGAAAAAGCCTCATATTTACCGACCGGCCCGATGGCGCCTGCATCTTTCTGACGGAAGACAACCGCTGCCAGATCCATCCGGTCAAACCCCTGCAGTGCCGTACTTTCCCGGATGGATGGACCGTCCCCCCGGAATTCCGCCAGCAGTGCCAGGGAGAATACCGCTGATTTTTTTAACAACGAAATACACGAAATATCACGAAAAAAAAATCATGGAAGTATGACGCATAAACTGCAGTCAGCGCCACTTCCATGATTTTTTTTTCGTGATATTTCGTGTATTTCGTTGTTAAAAAAATCACAGTGGGAATCTCACGACCATCTGAAATTCGGATTTACCAGTAGAGGTGGTGCTGATCGAATGCGGCAGATCGGCTTCAAAGGCGAGAAAATCGCCTTTCTGCAGCTCCGCTTCATTGTTTCCGGCCTTGACGGTGATCCTGCCCTTCAGAACCGCGATCAATTCCTCGGTGCCGGGCAGATGTCCTGCCGAGTGATGGGTGCAGCCGGGTTCCTGGGTGACATGATAAAATTCCAGTTCATTGGCCATACTCACCGGCGATATCACCCGGAAAAGAGTGCCGCTCGATTGCGTTATCAGC
Organism: Lentisphaeria bacterium; assembly: GCA_028699735.1. Lineage (GTDB taxonomy): Bacteria > Verrucomicrobiota > Lentisphaeria > Oligosphaerales > Oligosphaeraceae > JAQVUB01. Next base: position 2,565 of record JAQVUB010000466.1, read on the forward strand.
GAGGTGATCTGATGGCCACGGTTGACTTCAAAACGACGTTTGTCCTCAGAACCGGATTGCAACAACACCTCAAAATCAATCCCCAATGCCTGAATGATTTTCCATAACACCGCTACAGTCGGATTGACTTTCCCGGTCTCAATCTGTGAAAGCATCGCCTTCGAGACCTGGCTGGTCTCCGAAAGCTCATCCAGCGATAACTGCTGACGTTTGCGCTCCCGATGCAGATTCGCTCCGATTGCCGGCAAACCCGGTGTCTCCGCATTCCTGTTCATTATACTGATTACTCCGCAAGGGCATTCGCTCAATTAAAGTCAACTGCTGTTTAATATAATTGAACTTTCAAAAAAAATTA
>JAQVUB010000467.1 GCA_028699735.1 Lentisphaeria bacterium
GCCAGAGCCATTAAAAGGGAATCTGTCATCCTGGTGGTCAAGACGCATTACCGAGACCGACCGCATGGTCTATAAAGTCGATGGGGAGGATTTGCTGATCGCTCAATTGCGCTACCATTATTGATGCAGGGGTGTCACTGAGATTTTTTAACAACGAAAATCACGAAAAGGCTTGGGGTGGACTGGCGTCCACAACCTATGTAAGTTGTAAATGGTAAGTTATTGGGGAGGTTTTCGATCCCATCCATGATCGGTCAGATCGGTCGGATCGGTCGGATCGGTCGGATCGGTCGGATCGGTCGGATCGGAGAAAACAAGATTTGGAGGGATCGTAGTACGAAAAGTTCGGGTCGTTTCGTGCTTTTCGGTTAAGCCGGCTATGCCGGCGTGTTCTATGCAGTTGAGAGGTACTGCACCTGTTAATTGTTCGTTCAACATGTGGTTGCGCCCCGGCGTGTGGCGGTGACAAAGCACTCAAAAAAGAGGCTGTCTGCCCTTATGGCAGACGAGGGCGGCTGGTACCCGCCTGACAACGAAGCCGCGAGCCTTGCCGCAAATGAACCCGTTTCGGCCTCGTTACACTATCGGCGTACGGCTATCCTGCCGAATGTGGTGAAGCTGCCATTGGCGGAGAAGTAACGAAAGGAAGCATCCGCCAAGACGCCCTAGGTGACTGGGTGAGCGCGCGACGACAGAGCGCGCAAGGTATCCGGGAGAGACGCTCCGCAGTCCCGTTCCGGCGGTCGGAACGGGACTGGGAACGCAGGGAAGCCATAACCTGCGCATACCGAGGCGGCGGCAGTCGGACAGGCTCTTAGTAGCAAGGAGCCTGACCTACGTTGTGTTTCCACAGCAAAAGGGGGTTCCGCTTGAGCAAAGACTCCACAACGGACGAACGGCCTGAATGGTTCAGAGAACCCGGATGGTCGCTGGAACTCGCTCTTTTGCACTGGAAACTGGGCTGCAAGGCCAATCAGGAACTGCAAACAATGCAGTCGAAGAAGATGCAAACCGCTGAAAGACGGTGAGAGCCTCTATGAGGGGCTTCACCGACTGGGATGGAAATCGTTGTAACATCCAAACAGGCATTGCTGACTGCTCCGCGTAATGTCTTGCACCGAGGACGGAAGGAGAGCTGTGTACTGGAAATCCGTATGCACGGTTCGACGAGGACTCCGGGTTACCCCAGGAGTTACTCAACTTGTTCAAAAAGAATTCTCTGTTACTGGTTCACTTGTCTCTGGTCTTAGGGTTTCAGGCATCCCAAAGGAATTACCTTAACTCCATCCTGGCGGGTATAGGCCATATTTCCTCCCGTAATGACAAGCAGGAGGTCCGGTTCCCGCAAGGGCACTTGAGGCTCCGTCGCATTTTTTTGTTTGACAAGTGCGGCCAGTTCCGTCAAATGCCTGGCTCCCTCTTCGATTGCGTTACTGCCCAATTTGAATTCCAGCAAAGCATATTTGCCATCTTCAAGATGAAGGACTCCATCCGCTTCCAAACCATATCGGTCACGATAATAAGATAAGATTCCTTTCCTCTCCTGAGAATAAGCCCTTAAATCACGGATGCACATTTGCTCAAAAATAAAGCCAAAGGTCTTTAACTGTTCCCGCAGAATACTCGGAGAAAGATTCAGGCAGGCTACAGCAATGGACGGATCAACAAAACATCTCTTCGGCATACTCCGGATTACGGTTTTGCTCCGTATTGCAGGACACCAGCCATCTATATCCTGAATGACAAAAAGTTTTTCCAGAGCAGACAGATAATCGTCAAAAGTGGGTTGAGACAGAGAAATGTCTTCCGATTCAGTAATGTCGGCCAGCATCGAGGTCTTTTTGGCGATGGTTGAAATATTCCTTGCATAGGACCATAGGATTTTTCTGGCTGTTTTGGCATTGCGTTGAACACCATCAATTCGAGTGATATCCTCCTTGCACAGGGCATCTACATAATTTCGGGCAACCAGAAGTTTGGAATCATGATTTTTTAACTGCAATGAAGCAGGCCATCCTCCACGGCATGCCGCAAAAATCATATCCTCGATCGTAAGAGCAGATGTAATTCCATCAATATCAGCGTTTTTGTCATCAAACAATGAGCACAATGAAATTCGCCCGTTTGATTCTGATGATTCCCATAAGCTCATGGGAAGCATCTGGATGCGCGAGATACGCCCGGTGCCGGAATGAACAATGCTTGATTTGTCAACCGAATTTGATCCTGTCAGAATAAACTGCCCCGGCTTGCCACGTTTGTCAACCATGGTTCTTATCGCATCCCAAAGCACTGGAGCATCCTGCCATTCATCAATCAATTTCGGAACAGGCCCCGACAACAGCAAAGATGGTTTGATGGAAGCTGTGGACAGATACTCTTCGCGCTTGTCTGGATCCTGCAGTTTAATGACACTTTTAGCCACCTGTTCTGCCGATGTTGTCTTGCCGCACCATTTCGGTCCCTCAAGCAACACTGCCCCAAAAGCCGCCAAGTGATCTTTCAAAACATTGTCAATTATGCGAACCAAATATTTCATCTTTATCCCCATGCAGAAACTGCTACCATATAAAAAATCTGTGCCCTAAGAATTATTTTGTGTTTTTGATGTATTTCATTTTGTGTTTTTGATGTAATCTATTTGTTTTTTTTGAGATTACAAGCGATGTAAAAACAATGAACGAGTTTCTTGGGTAATACGTCAACTGGGTGGCAGTGGTATTTATTTTACCACGAAATGCACGAACGACCCGAAAAAATTTCATTTACGCCGGGGCTGGATTCTCTGTCTCCAGAAAGTCGTTTATGACAGTATATTAAGATATTTACCTGGCTGGTATTGATCTTTGTCAGTGGCCAGTGTTTTCATTTTAGATTATCAGAGGGAAGATATGAGTGTTCGCGTACGTTTTGCCCC